>CALWYR010000152.1 GCA_944385805.1 uncultured Oscillospiraceae bacterium | reverse complement strand
GCCAGCGGGAGATATGCTTTGAGATACGCGAGCGCATAGAGGCCGCGGGAAGGCGCCCCCTCGCGCTGGTGGACACCTACGGCTGCCAGCAGAACGAGGCCGACAGCGAGGAGCTGCGCGGCTACATTGAGCTCATGGGCTACGGCTTCACGGAAAACGAGAACGAGGCCGATTTGATAGTCGTCAACACCTGTGCGATACGCGAGCACGCCGAGATGCGCGTGCTGGGCAACGTCGGCGCGCTCGTCCACGCCAAGGCGAAGAACCCGAACCTGCTAGTCGCGGTCTGCGGCTGCATGGTGCAGCAGCCGCACATGGCCGAGAAGCTGAAAAAGAGCTTCCGCGTGGTCGACCTCGTCTTCGGCCCGCACGAGCTCTGGCGCTTCCCCGAGCTCTATAAGAAGGCGCGCGACACCCATAAGCGCGTCTTCGCCGCCGCGCCCAGCGAGGGCGTCGTGGCCGAGGGCCTGCCCGTGCGCCGCTCGGGCAAGACGAAGGCCTGGCTGAGCATCATGTACGGCTGCAACAACTTCTGCACCTACTGCATCGTGCCCTACGTGCGCGGGCGCGAGCGCTCGCGCCGCTTTGAGGACGTCGTCGCCGAGGCGAGGGAGCTCGTCGCGGCGGGCTATAAGGACATCACCCTGCTCGGCCAGAACGTCAACAGCTACGGCAAGGATCTGGACGAGGGGCGCGATTTCGCCGACCTTATCCGCGCGATAAACGACATCCCCGGAGACTTCCTGATACGCTTCATGACCAGCCACCCGCGCGACGCCACGGAGAAGCTCTTCCGCACCATGGCCGAGTGCGAAAAGTGCGCGAAGCACATCCACCTCCCCGTCCAGAGCGGCTCCGACCGCGTCCTGCGCGAGATGAACCGCCACTACGACCGCGCGAAGTACCTCGAGGAGGTGCGCCTCGCGCGCGAGCTGATGCCGGATATCGTGCTGACCACGGACATCATCGTCGGCTTCCCCGGCGAGACGGCGGAGGATTTCGCCGAGACGCTGAGCCTCGTCGAGGAGGTGCGCTACGACGCGATGTTCACCTTTATCTTCTCCCCGCGCGAGGGGACGAAGGCCGCGGCCATGCCCGACCCGGTTTCGCGCGAGGAAAAGCAGCGCCGGTTCGACGAGCTCGTCGAGCGCGCCAACGCCATATCCGCGGAGAAGCACGCGGCGTATATCGGCACGCGGCAGCGCGTGCTCGTAGACGGCGAGACGGGCCGCGATCCATGGAACCTCTCGGCCCGCACCAACGGCGGCAGGCTCGTCCACCTCAGGGGCGACCCGGCGCTGGTGGGGAGCTTCATCGACGCGGAGATAACCGACGGCAATACCTGGGCGCTCTACGGCGCGCAGGTACGGCCGGGGGAGGGGCAAAATGGCTGATCTCACCCCAATGCGCAAGCAGTACAAGGAGATGAAGGCGCAGTACCCAGACTGCATCCTCTTCTTCCGCCTCGGCGACTTCTACGAGATGTTCGACGAGGACGCCGTCGAGGCCTCGCGCGAGCTGGGCCTCGCCCTCACCACGCGCGACCGCGGCAAGCCCGCCGAGGAGCAGACGCCCATGTGCGGCGTGCCCTACCACGCGGCGCAGCAGTACGCCGGCCGCCTGCTGCAGAAGGGCTATAAGATAGCCGTCTGCGAGCAGACCGAGGACCCCGCCAAGGCCAAGGGCCTCGTCAGCCGCGGCGTTGTGCGCATCCTCACCCCCGGCACCGTCACCGAGGAGTCCATGCTCGACCAGGGCGTCTCCAACTATATCTGCGCCGTCGCCTACTTCGGCGCGGCGGGCGCGGCGGCCTTCTGCGACGTGACCACGGGCGAGTTCTATCTCGCCTCCTACCGCAGCGACCCGCGCACGCACGTGGAGAACGACATCGCCGCCTTCCACCCGCGCGAGACGGTGCTCAGCGACAGCGCCGTCGCCGACGCCGGGCTCGTGGAGCTGCTCAGCCAGCGGCTGGGCTGTTCGCTGGTGCGGCGCGACTCGCTCTTCGCCGAGCAGGGGGCCGAGGAGACGGTGCTCTCGCAGTTCCGCGCCCAGTCGCCCGCGGAGCTGGGCCTGGACGGCGACAGGGAGGGCCTGCGCGTCTGCGCGGCGCTGCTGCGCTACATAGCCGACACGCAGCGCACGGACATCTCCCACATCAACAAGCTGGAGCTGGTGCAGGCCATGCGGCGCATGGAGCTCGACCTGCACACGCAGAACAGCCTGGAGCTCGTGCGCAACCAGCGCAGCGGCGACAAGCGCGGCAGCCTGCTCTGGGTGCTGGACCACACCGAGACGCCCATGGGCGCGCGCACCCTGCGCGCCTGGGTGCAGTCGCCGCTGCTCTCGCTTGCCGAGATACGCCGCCGCCAGAACGCCGTGCGGGAGCTGGCCGAGGACACCGTCCGCCGCAGCGAGCTGCGCGTGGCGCTCCACGGCATGGGCGATTTGCAGCGCCTGGCCCCGCGCACGATATATCAGGGCGCGAACGGCCGCGACCTGCTGGCCATCGCCGGCGTCTGCGAGCGCCTGCCGCAGATAACCGCGCTGCTCAATGACTCGCGCAGCGCCCTGCTCGGCGAAGCCGCCGGGCTCGACACCCTCAGCGATATATGCGCCCTCATCGAGGGCGCGATCGACCCCAAGGCGCCGCTCTCAATACGCGACGGCGGCGTGCTGCTCCCCGGCTACTCCGAGGAGGTCGACCGCCTCCGCTCCATACACGACAATGCCGCCGGGCTCATTGCCGAGCTGGAGGCGCGCGAGCGCGAGCGCACCGGAATAAAGAAGCTGCGCGTGGGCTACAACAAGGTCTTCGGCTACTACATCGACATCCCCGCCAGCGCGGGGGCCGTGGAGCTGCCCGAGGAGTACGTCCGCCGCCAGACCCTGGCCAACAGCGAGCGCTATTTCACCACCGAGCTGAAGGCGCTGGAGGCCGAAATCTCCACCGCCAGCGTGCGCGTCTGCGAGCTGGAGTACGAGCTCTTCTGCCGCATCCGCGGCCAGGTGGGCAAGGCCTTTGAGCGCATACAGACCGTCGCCGAGACGCTCGCTCAGCTCGACGCCCTCGCCTCCCTGGCCGAGGCTGCGGTGCGCAACGGCTACGTCTGCCCGGAGGTGGACGCCTCCGGCGTCATTGACATCCGCGCGGGCCGCCACCCCGTGGTGGAGCTCATGCAGCGCGAGCAGCGCTTTGTCCCCAACGACACCTTCATGAACACGCTCGACGACCGCCTCGCCATCATAACCGGCCCCAACATGGCC
>CALWYR010000151.1 GCA_944385805.1 uncultured Oscillospiraceae bacterium | reverse complement strand
AGGACGGTGCGCCCTACAAGGCCGGCAAAAACCAGCACCCGGCAGCAAGGCCGGAAGCGATGCCGCGGCAGCGGCGAGCGGGGCCACGTCGGTACACCGCACCCGCCAGCAAGGCCGGAAGCGACGCCGCGGCAGCGGCGAGCGGGGTTGGTGCGTTTGGGGCCGTGGTTTGACAGAGGCGGGAGTTGGGTTGTGGACGTGGGGCTGCGGCGGTGATTGTTTATAAGGTGTAATGGTCAGCGGGACGGGGGCCCGGCAGCAACCACGGTACGGCGTCGCAAATCAGCAGGCGGGCCCCGTCCGCGCGAGCACTACCCCCACAACAACCCCAGTGCAAGCCGCGAAGCGGCGAGCTAGGGCGGTGTGTTGGTTGCTGAACCTCCCCATCAGCCCGTCGCGTCCCGCTGGGACAGCCGCAACGTCGGCTCGCGGGCGGGCGCGGCCGAGCGCCCTGTTGCGTCCCGCGACCAGCGTTAGTGCGTTGGTAGGAACCCGCAATCTACCACGCGGCACCACGACGCACCGCAACCCCCCGGCCGGCAGCCAAAGCGCCTTTTCCTTTCGGGGAGTCTGAGGGACGCTTTCTTTTGGCGCAGCAAAAGAAAGCGCCCCTCAGGAAGAAGGTTATATTTAAGGATCAGCCTAAAGCAGCGGCGCAAGCCATGGAGAGCGTTCCCTCAGGGAACAGGTTGAAGCATTGAACCCGTCAAGCAGACGCACAGCTCAGCTGATTCTAGGATTAAAGTAATTACCGGAGGTAAATTATGCAATGGATTGAGGCCGCTTTCCGCGCCCCGCAGGGAAAGCTCGACGAGCTCTGCGACGCCCTGACCAACCTGGGCGCCGAGGGCCTTGTCATCGAGGACGAGGCGGACTTCCGCCGCTTCCTGGCGGAGAACCGCCAGTACTGGGACTACGTCGACAGCGAGCTCGAGGATAGGTATGCCGGGGTCTCGCGCGTGAAGGTCTATGTTGAGGACGACGCCGCCGGGCGCGCGCGGCTCGCGCGCTGGACCGAGGCGCTGGGCGTCGAGCCGGAGACGCGTCGGATGGCCGACGAGGACTGGGAGAACAACTGGAAGCAGTACTATAAGCCCATCCCCGTGGGCGAAAAGCTGCTCGTGCTGCCCGAGTGGGAGCCCGAGCCCGAGGGAAACAGGCGCGCGGTGCTCAAGCTCGACCCCGGCCTCGCCTTCGGCACGGGCGGCCACGCGACAACGCGCATGTGCCTCGAGCTCCTAGAGGGCCTCGCGCTCGAGGGAGCGCGCGTGCTCGACCTCGGCTGCGGCAGCGGCATCCTCGGCATCGGCGCGCTGGTGCTCGGCTGCGCGGAATGCACCGGCTGCGACATAGACCCCAAGAGCCCGGAGGCCGCCGCGGACAACGCCGCCCTCAACGGCATCGCGGCCGAGCGCTACCGCATGTACGTCGGCGACGTGCTCACGGACAGGCGCCTGCGCGCGAAGCTCGGCTCCGGCTACGACATCGTGCTCGCCAACATCGTCTCCGATGTGATAATACCACTGGCCCCCTACGCGCGCGAGTGCACCGCGCCCGGCGGCGTCTTCATCACCAGCGGCATCATCGAGGGACGCCAGGACGAGGTGCGCGCCGCGCTGGAAGCGGCGGGCTTTGAGCCGCTCCGCCACCTGAGCGAGGAGGGCTGGCACGCCTATCTCTGCCGCTGAGGCGCCCGGTCGCGGCAAAATGTGAATCGCTTGACTATTTCTGTTTTTTATAGTATTCTATCTGCAGTACGTTAGCGAGATAATACCACCCGGAGGAGGGACAGCTATGGCCGAGCATGCGAGTTATCTCCGCAATCTGAAAAGTGAATCCGTAGTGCAGCGGGTCATCAACTGCCTCACCGACGGCATGGTCTCCGGCGAGCTCAAGCCCGGCGACAAGCTGCCGCCCGAGCCGGAGCTGGCCTCCCAGCTGGGCGTGGCGCGCACCAGCGTGCGCGAGGCGACCAAGATCCTCGCCTATCTCGGCGTGCTGGAGAGCCGCCGCGCGGAGGGCACCTTCGTCTCCGACGGCTTCAAGGAGAGCATGATAGACCCCATGGTCTACGGCATCATCATGGGCCGCGGCGACGACTTCGACAGCCTCATGGAGCTGCGCGAGCTCATCGAGGTGGGGATAATCCGCCTCGCCGTCAAGAAGGAGACGGACGAGGACCTGGAGGGCCTGCGCGTCAAGCTCTGTGAGTTCGAGGACGCCGCCTCCGGCAAGCTCGGCGACCCCGTGCGCGACGCCTTCCTGGCCGACGACGCCTTTCACGACGCGGTCAGCGCCCTCTGCCGCAACGAGCTGGTCGACAAGATAAACCGCGTCGTGCGCACCCTCACCTACTCCGTGCGCTTCAAGACCGTCGAGACGATGATAAACTCCGGCCGCGCCCGCGAGCACATCGACGCGCACTGGAAGATATACGAGATACTCAAGAGCAAAAAGCTCGACGGCCTCGAGGAGTTCATACACAGCACCTACTTTCTGGATGTTGTCAAAAATTAAACAATTTAGCCCCGAAAACGGCCCCGGCAGACGATTTGGCCCACTTTGCCAACGTCTGCCGGGCTTTTCTTTTGTGAGAAACGTGCAAAACGCGCAGGTAAAACTATGCAAAAGTGAGAAATAATCTGTTGAGGTTGACTTTAGATTCGGCGCAATGCTAATATTGCCCTGTCAGACAAAGGACATAAGACAACTGTTGTCTGCATTGTCCAGTGAGAGAAGAAATCAGGAGGGAGACCAATGAGAAAGAAAGGCTTACGCTTCGCCTGCGTCATTATGGCACTGGCGACGGCGCTCTCGCTCGCCGGCTGCCAGGGCAACGACCCCGGCGAACGCGAGGAGGGGGAGTATCAGACCATCGAGCTCACCATGGCCGTCAACGGCACGGACACCCAGATTGACGCGCGCGTGGGCGACTACTTCGCCGAGCTCGTGGCGGAGCGCTCCGGCGGCAACGTGACCGTCGCGGTGTTCCCCAACGACCAGCTGGCCAACGGCAACGCCTCGCGAGGCATCGAGATGATCGCCTCCGGCAGCGTCGACCTCGCGGCCTACGCCACCTGCACCCTCGCCGTCATCGACGAGAAGCTGCCCGTGGCCACGATACCCTGGATTTTTGAGGACTACGACGAGGCCGTCGAGGTCATCGACTCCACCGGCAAGGACTACTACGCCGAGCGCCTCGCCGCCAAGGGCATGACCTACCTGGGGAGCTTCCACAACGGCTTCAGGCAGCTCACCAACTCCAAGCACGAGGTCCGCACTCCCGAGGATGTGCAGCACCTCAAGATCCGCGTCCCCGGCAGCGTCGTCTTCATGGGCTTCTTCAGCGCCCTCGGCGCCGACCCGAGCGCCATGAACTGGTCTGAGGTCTTCACCGCCATTCAGCAGGGCGCCCTCGACGGGCAGGAGAACGGCGTCTCCATCACCGACTCCTCCAAGATGTACGAGGTGCAGGACTACCTGACCCTCTGGAACTACTCCTACGAGAGCGACCTCTTCATCGCCAACACCGACATCTGGGAGAGCCTCGAGCCCAAGACCCGGGAGCTCCTTCAGGAGTGCGCCGTCGAAGCCTGCAACTGGGGCCGCGAGACCCTCGTCAACGAGGAGGCCGAGACTATCGAGAAGTTCAAGGCCGAGGGCATGACCGTCACCTACCTCACGGACGAGGAGATGGCCGCCTTTGAGGAGGCCGTCGCCGACTTCAAGCAGGAGATGTTCGACTACTTCGGCGAGGAGGCCTGCTCGGCCTTCGGCATCGGAGCCTGACGGGAGGTGCGCGAGATGTTAAACAAGATACTTGACTCCATCGAGGAGATAATCTGCATTTTCTGCACGATAGTGATGGTCACCATCACCTTCGCCAACGTCGTCTGCCGCTGGACGGGCATAGGCTCGCTGGCCTTCTCCGAGGAGATAGCGACCTACCTCTTCATCCTGCTGAGCATGATGGGCACCGCGATCGCCGCCAAGCGCCGCGCGCACCTGGGCCTCACGATCCTGCCCGACGCCGTCAACTTCAAGACCCGCAAGGCCCTGCTCGTCTTCGTCTACGGGCTCTGCACCGTCTTCTCCGCCGTCCTCTTCTACTACGGCGTGCTCATGGTCATCAACCAGTACAACCTCGGCATGGTCACCGCCGCCATGCAGTGGCCCGAGTGGATTTACGCCACCTTCGTCCCCTTCGGCGCGATTTTCATCACGATACGCTTCGCCCAGGCGACGATTGAGGAAGCGAAAGTCAAACCCGAGTCCGCTGACGGAAAGGAGGCCCTGGAGAAATGATAGCCGCCGTACTGTTCATAAGCTTCGCCCTGCTTCTCATAATGGGCGCGCCGATAGCCGTCTGCCTCGGCGTATCCAGCATAGCCGCCATGCTCGTGCAGGGCGCGGGCCGTCCGCTCGACACCGTCATGAGCGCCATGCCGCAGATGTTCAGCTCCTCGATGAGCAAGTTCGTGCTGCTGGCCATCCCCTACTTCATCCTCGCCGGCAACATCATGGACAAGGCGCAGATTTCAAAGCGGCTCATCAACCTCGCCGAAGCCTGCGTCGGCCACCTGCGCGGCGGCCTCGCGATCGTCTGCGTCATCGTCAGCTGCTTCTTCGCCGCCATCTCCGGCTCCGGCCCGGCCACCGTCGCGGCCCTCGGCCTCGTCATGATCCCCGGCATGATCCGCTCCGGCTACTCCGCCAAGTTCTCTGCCGCCCTCATGGCCAGCGCGGGCGCCATCGGCGTCATCATCCCGCCGAGCATCACCTTCGTCGTCTACGGCTCCATCGCCTCCGGCGTCGGCATAGGCGACCTCTTCAAGGCCGGCGTCCTCCCCGGCCTCATCATGGGCGCGGCCCTCATCGCCACCGCCCTCATTCTCGGCCGCAAGGCCAACCTCGTCAAGCTGCCCAAGGCCAGCCGACACGACCGCTGGGTCGCCTTCAAGGACGCCTTCTGGGGCCTGCTGATGCCCGTCATCATCCTCGGCGGCATCTACGGCGGCATCTTCACCCCGACCGAGGCCGCGGCTGTCTCCGTCGTCTACGGCCTGGTCGTCGGCGTCTTCGTGTACAAGACCGTCAAGTTCAAGGAGCTCAAGGCCATCATCATCGACTCAGCCAGCACCAGCGCCACCGTCCTCTTCATCACCGCGACGGCCAGCATGTTCTCCTACGTCCTCACCCGCAGCCGCCTCGACCTCGCCATCTCCGGCGCGCTCACCGACCTCACCGGCGGCAGCACGATCATCTTCTTCATCATCGTCAACATCCTCCTGCTGATAGCCGGCTGCTTCCTCGACTCCACGAGCGCGCTGTACATCTTCACCCCGCTCTTCGTCCCGGTCGCCCAGGCCCTCGGCATCGACCTCATCCACCTCGGCGTCGTCATGATAGTCAACCTCGCCATCGGCCTCTACACGCCTCCCGTCGGCGTCAACCTCTACGTCGCCTGCGGCGTCGCCAAGGTCAACCTCAAGCAGATTTCGCGGGCGGTTGTGCCATTAATTGTCGCCTCGCTAATCGTGCTGCTGCTTATCACTTACATACCCGGCATCTCGACCATATTCACATCCTGAGCGCGGTCTAAAGAAAGGTGATTGACATGAACGAAAAGCTCAGCATCGCGCAGCTCAAGAACACCTGCGTCGACCTCAAGAAGCACGTCATCGACATGATTTACAAGGCCCAGAGCGGCCACCCCGGCGGCAGCCTCTCCGTAGCCGAATTCGTAACCGCCTGCTACTTCCGCGAGATGAACGTCAGGCCCGAAGACCCCAAGTGGGCCGAGCGCGACCGCTTCGTCATGAGCAAGGGCCACGTCTGCCCGGCGCAGTACGCCGCCCTCGCCATGCGCGGCTACTTCCCGATAGAAGTGCTCGACACCCTGCGCAAGGAGGGCTCGCCCCTCCAGGGCCACCCCGACATGAAGAAGTGCCCCGGCATCGACATCTCCACCGGCTCCCTCGGCCAGGGCCTCGCCTGCGGCGTCGGCATGGCGATAGCCGCCAAGCTGGACAGGAAGGACTACCGCGTCTTCGTCGCCGTCGGCGACGGCGAGTGCAACGAGGGCGAGATCTGGGAGGCCTGCGGCACCGCCAACAAGTATGGCTGCGACAACCTCGTCGTCTTCGTCGACTACAACAACCTCCAGCTCGACGGCACCT
>CALWYR010000150.1 GCA_944385805.1 uncultured Oscillospiraceae bacterium | reverse complement strand
TTAAAGCTGATAATAAAACAGCACAGTATCCCTCTCCCCGTCGGGACCGACAAACCCTCCCGGCACGCGGCCTATCCGCTTGAAGCCGAGCTTCTCATAGAGCGCGATGGCCCGGGTATTGTCCTCCACCACGGCGTTGAAGATGAGCAGCCTGTAGCCCAATTCGCGGGCCTTATCGAGGGAGTGGCGCACGAGGGCCTCGCCCACTCCCCTGCCGCGCGCGGCGGAGGCGACGGCGTAGCTGGCGTTGGCCTGATGGCCGCAGCGGCCCACGTTGTTGGGGTGGAGTATGTACATGCCCAGCACCCGGCCGTCCTCCACGGCGGCGGCGGTGAAGTCCTGCGCGGCGAAGAACCCGCGCGCGGCGCTCTCCGTCAGCTCCTCCGTCTGCGGGAAGGCGCGCCCCTCGCGCACGACCTCGTTCCACACGGCCGCGGCGCCGGGGACGTCGGCGCTTCCGCACTCGCGTATTTCCAGCATAATATACCTCCGATAACGCAAAAAGGCCGGGAAAACCCGGCCTTTAGGCTTATTTTATGATGCCTTCGAGCATCTTGACCACCTGGCCGACGGTGCGGACGTTGGCGGTCTTGTCGTCGGTGAGGACGATGTCGTAGCGCTCCTCGAGGCTCATGACGAGCTCGACGAGGTCGAGGCTGTCGGCGCCGAGGTCGTCCATGATGTCGGTGTCCGGCGTGATGAGAGCCGGGTCGACCTCGAGCTGCTCGGCGAGGACTTTCTTTACGGTTTCAAACACGGGAAAACCTCCTGTCAGCTCCACTCGCGGCTCTGCGGGCGGTTATCCGGCTGGCGCTGCGGGCGCTCGTAGGAGACGACGACGCGGCGGTTGGGCTCGGTGCCCGTGGAGCTGGTGGAGACGCCCTCGAAGTTTTGCAGGGCGGTGTGTATGACGTGGCGCTCGTAGGAGTTCATGGGCTCGAGGGCCATGGAGCGCTTGTACTTGACGACCTTGGCGGCCATCTTCTCGGCGAGGCGGACGAGGCTCTCCTCGCGCTTGGCGCGGTAGCTCTCGGCGTCGACGCTGATGTGGCAGCGCTTCTCGCTGCCGCGGTTGACGGCGTAGTTCGTGAGGTGCTGGATGGCGTCGAGCGTCTCGCCGCGGCGGCCTATGACGGCGCCCATGCCCGGGCCGGAGAGCTCGACGAGGAGCCCGCCGTTGTCGCGGTCGGAGATGGTTATCTCGGCCTTCACGCCCATGCGCTCGAGCAGGCCGCGCAGGAAGCTCTCAGTCTCGGCCTTCACGCCCTCAGTGTACCTGGGCGAGGCGGGCTCGGCGGGGGCTTCGGCGGCCTTCGGGGCCCTCTCGGTCTTGGGGGCCTTCGTCTCGCGGACGGGCTCGGGCTTCGTCTCGGCCTTCATCTCGGGCTCGTCGGGGACCTCATACTCCACGCGGATAACCGCGGGGGAGGCGCCGATGCCCAGGAAGCCGCTCTTGGCGCGCTCGACTATCTCGACGGAGACGTCGTCGCGTTCGAGGCCCAGCTCTTTGAGAGCCGCGGCGAGGGCCTCTTCCTCGGTCTTGCCGGATTTCTCAAGATATTTTTTCATTTCACATTCTCCTGCTGCTCCCCGTCTGCGGTCTCGGGAGCATCCTCAGCGGCGGCGGTGTCGGGGACGCCGAGAATCTCGGTCTCCTCGATGTAGTCGGGGTCGATGGCGTCGACGCCATCGCTGGCCTCGGCGGCGGCGGCGGTGGCCTCCGCGGCGGTCTCGGGGTGCTCATAGCGCTCCTCGACATAGGCCCTGCCACGGGCAAAGCGGCGGTTGCCGACCTGGGAGGCCGGCTTCTCCTCCTCGACTACACCCAGACGCTCGCGGCGCGCTGCGCGTTCCGCCCTCTCGGCGGCGGCGCGGCGCTCGGCCGCGGACTGGGCGGCCTGGGCCTGCTGCTTTTTCTTGCTTGTATTCTTGTTGACGGTGGTGGCGTTCATGGCGCGCAGGCGCTCCGTCTCCTGGCGCTTGCGCTCGAGCTCCTCCTCGCGCTCGCGCTCCTTGGCGATGAACTCCGCGTCCTCCTTGGCCATCTGCTTGCGGAAAACCAGCGTCAGCAAGGTCTCGCGGATGATGCCGGTAGCGCTGTTGATAATCCAGTAGACGCAGAGGGCGGCCGGCATGACGAAGCCTATCCAGAGGCTCATGAGCGGCATGACGTACATCATGGTCTTCATGCTCGAGGCGCTGGCCTCCTGCTGCTGGGTCGTGCCCACGGGCGGCTGGAGCTTCCTGTTGAGGAACATGGAGAAATAGCTCATGGCCGTGGAGATGAGCGGCAGGACGAAGAGGCCGATGGTCTGGGCGGTGCCGTTGGAGAAGTCGAAGGCCCAGAACTTCCACTGCGGTGTGAGCGAGAGGTCGAGTCCGATGAAGTTGAAGTTCATCTGGACAAGCTGGTCGGAGAGGCCCTGGAAGGAGCTCCAGTGCTCGGCGATGAACTTGGCCTGGTAAATCTGCTCGTAGAAGGTGTTGTTGTTGGCGGAATAGTCGGCGAGCTGGTAGCCGAGGGCCTGGAGCTGTTCAAAGATGGCCCCGCCCTCGAGCAGCATCTCGTCGGGCACGCCCATCATGATGGTGAGCGGTTTGACGACGGCGCGGTAGAGCGCCAGCATGATAAAGAGCGGGAGCATACTCCAGAGGCAGCCGCCGAGGGGGCTGACCTTGTTCTCGCGGTAGAGGCGGCCCATCTCCTCGTTGAGCTTCTGAGGGTTGCCCTCGTGCTTTTTCTGCAGCTCCATCATGCGCGGCTGCAGGCGCGACATGCGCATCATGCTCTTCTTGCTCTTCGCCATGAAGGGCAGCAGCACGAGCGCGACTATTATGCCGAACAGTATGATGGCCCAGCCGAAGTTGTCGGTCAGGTTGTAGAGGACCATCATCAGCCAGCCAAATGGTGTTGCTATGGCATCAAGCATTGTCTCTAAACTCCTCGGTGGGTTGTCCCGGCACGGAGGCCGGGCGGCAGCGCGCGGTTTCAGGGCACGGGGTCATAGAATTCGTGCTCGCCAAAATGGAGCGGGTGGCAGCGGCATATACGCTTCAGCGCGAGCCAGCCGCCCTTTAAGGCGCCGTATTTCTGTATGGCCTCGAGCGCGTATTCCGAGCAGGTCGGTATGAAGCGGCAGCATGGCGGAGTGAGCGGGGAAATATTCTTTCGGTAGAACCTGATCAGGGCGAGCATGAGCCTTTTCACCCCTTCGCCTCCTTCAGAAGGCCGAGGCCGGCCGCGGCGCGGAGGAATTCCCGCTCCAGCCGCCGGTAATCGGCGGAAACGCTCCGGCTCCTGGCGACTATGACGAGGTCATATCCCGGGCGGAAGCGCTGCTCATTGAGCCTGTATATCTCGCGCAGGCGGCGGCGGACGCGATTGCGCACGACCGCGCAGCCGAGCTTGTTCGAGACGGTATAGCCCACGCGATTTTGGGCGGAGTTATTCCGCCTCGCGTAGACAACCAGGCATGGCTCCGCCGCACTCCTCCCCTTTCGGTAGGCGCGGCGGAAATCGTAGTTCATTTTTAGCGTGACGGAAAACTCCAAGCGCTGCCTTCTTCACTTGCGCTCAGCGGGTCTCAGTAGGAGAGCTTAGCCCTGCCCTTGGCCCTGCGGCGGGCGAGAACCTTGCGGCCGTTGCGGGTGGCCATGCGTTTGCGGAAGCCGTGCTCCTTCTTGCGCTGACGCTTCTTGGGCTGATAAGTGCGAACCATTGAAATCATCCTTTCGATGTATTTACTCAACAAGCGGTTTCCCGCCGTAGTTGACTGATGAGGGCATAACAATGCCTCCGCCGGAAATCCCGGCGGAGGATAATTATATAATATTATGGAGGGCTGTGTCAAGTCATTTCTTTTGGCTCTCGTCCGCGGCGTCCTCTTCGCCGCCGAGGTACTGCTCGGTGACCTCGACAAAGCTCTCCTCGCCGCCGCTGTCGCCGCCCATGTCCTCGAGCTCGGGCTCTTCGGGCTCCTCCTCCGGCTCGGCTAGGCCCTCGGCTTCCAGCGCGCCGGGGAACTTCTCGTCTATCTCCTCTGCCGGGCGCAGGTTGGCCGTCAGCAGCAGGCCGAAGTAGAGCTGCATCACCGCGAGCACGAAGAAGATGCCCTGAAGCGCGAAGAGCCGCTCGTCCGGCAGCGTCACGAAGCAGCAGAAGGCGCCGAACTCGCAGAAGAATATCGCCGAGAAGGGCCGCGGGCGGCCGTAGGCGTGGCCGGCCACATAGTAGAAGGCCAGCAGCGTGACCGTGATGGCGATTATCTCCGGCGCGTAGCTCCAGACCACGCTTGTGGCAGCGTCCTGGCGGTAGCTCACCACCAGCCAGAAGCAGCAGAAGACAACCGGCAGCGCGCTCGCCAGGCAGAGCCCGGCCTCGCGCCCGCTGCCGCCGGGCGAGGGCTTGTTCATCGAACCGGCGAGGCCCATGAAGCCCGCCGCGCACAGCAGGCCCAGCAGGGCCAGCAGCCGCAGCAGCGGTGCGAAGGTCTCCCCGCCCGCCGTGACGAACAGCATGACGCTGCCCGCGGCCATGGCGAGGGTTAGCGCCGCCGCGACCGGCAGCCCCAGCCGCGCGTTGCCGGCGATGGCGAGGCCGAACTCAGGCGGCGAGGCCAGCTTTTCGTGCCGGCGGAAGTAGAGCGCGAAGCCAATCATGGCCCCAGCGGCGGCGAGATAGAGAATTATCAGTATAAAGCCCCAGGCGTTGCCGGTCTTGTAGAGGCCGTTCTCCTCGAAAGCGCTCATGCCCTGTATCCAGCGGCAGAACACCCCGAAGGCCCCGAAGACGCAGGCCGTGCAGGTGAGCGTTAACGCGTGTTTGCGCATATATCCAGACCCGTCCAAATAGTATTTGATGAGGCGCGCGGGCGCTTATCTATGGTATTTTATACCCCGGGCGGCTTTAAGTCAAGTATAAGGAGGGGATGCATTGAGGGGCGTATTCGCGCTGGGGCTCTTCTGCCTGGCGGCGGCGCTGGCGCTGGCTCTGCTCTTCGCGGGGGCGGCGGGCGCTCCGCCTGAGAGCGCCGAACCGGAAAAGCCCGCCGCGGGCGCGGACGAGGACCTGGGCTTCATCGCCCTGAGCGCCGGCGAGCCGGTGGAGACGACGCTGGCCGAGTGGCTGCCCGGCGCGGTAGCGGGCGAGATGCCGGCCTCCTTCGAGCCCGAGGCGCTCAAGGCCCAGGCCGTGGCCGCGCGCACCTATATCCTCAGCCGCATCGACGGCGGGGCGGCGGCGCACCCGGAGGCCGCCGTCTGCGACGACCCGGGCTGCTGCAAGGCGCACCTCACGGACGCGCAGCTGCGCGAAAACTGGGGCGAAAGCTACGACGCCAACATGGACAAGATCCTCTCCGCCGTGCGCGGCACGGACGGGCTCTACCTCAGCTACGAGGGCGAGGCCATCGAGGCGGTCTTCCACTCCTCCTCCGCGGGCATGACCGAGGACGCGGGCGAGCTCTGGTCGGCGCGGCCCTATCTCGTCAGCGTGAGCTCGCCGGAGACGGCGGAGGACGTGCCGGACTATGTCACAGCCGTCACCGTCTCCCCCGCGGACTTCGCCGCGAAAATCAGCGGAGCGCACCCGGAGGCGCAGCTGGACGGCGAGCCGGCCTTCTGGCTCGGCGGGTTAACGCGCGGCGCGAGCGGCCGAGTTGAGTCGGCGGATATAGGCGGCGCGGCCGTGTCCGGCGCGGAGCTGCGCGAGCTCTTCGCCCTGCGCAGCACGGCCTTCACCCTCGACTACACCGACGAGGGCTTCCTCTTCACCGTCACCGGCTACGGCCACGGCGTGGGTATGAGCCAGTACGGCGCCAACGTCATGGCCCGGGATGGGGTGGGCTTTGAGGAGATACTCTCGCACTATTACCCAAACACGCAGCTCACGGCGCTGGCCGGGTGAGGGATAATGCTTATCCTTCAACTTTACCTTCTTGTTCCTGAGGGGACGCCCTCCACGGCTGGCGCTGCTTGCTTAGGCTTCTCCTTAAACTTAACCTATTCCTGAGGGGCGCTTTCTTTTGCTGCGCCAAAAGAAAGCGTCCCTCAGACTCCCCGAAAGGAAAAGGCGCTTGCTGGGGTGCGGATGTTTGGCACCGCCTCTGTCTGCCGCCTAAACCGCGGGGTGGTTGTCCGCGCACTGGCGTGGTTGCGGGGAGATACATGGCGCTCGGCCGCGCCCGCCCGTTGCTGTACCATGCGGCTGTGGTTGCGGGACGCGACGGGCTGATGGGGAGCGGCTGCGGATAACGCACCGCCCTAGCTCGCCGCTTCGCGGCATCGCTACCGGCCTTGCTGGGGGGGGTGCAAATTTGCGGGGTCATACCGGGGCTGCTGTGGGTGGTGCTCGCGCGGACGGGGGCGCCTGCTGATTTGCGGTGTCGCCGGGTGGTTGCTGCCGGGCACCGTCCCGCTGACCATCACACCTTATAAACAATCACCGCTGCAACCCTTTGGCCACAACCCAACGCCCACCGCTGTCAAACCACGTCCCGTGCGCTCCCACCCCGCTCGCCGCTTACGCGGCGTCGCTGCCGGACTTGCTGCCGGGTGCGGCGTACCGACGTGGCCCCGCTCGCCGCTGGCGCGGCATCGCTCACGGCCTTGCTGTTGGTTGCCGGTTTTTGCCGACCTTGTAGGGCGCACCGTCCTCGGTGCGCCATCGCTTTCCGGGTTTGCTCACACCTGCCGGTCACGCACCCACCGTAGGGGGCGGCGTCCTCGACGCCCCTTCCGTCGGACTACGGACGACGCTCCCGAATGGCGCACCTGCCGCCCCACCCCGCCCACACTTCACCACGCTGCATCGCGGAAACATCTCGCTAACATCCCGCAAACATCACTTTTTGAGGGGATGTTTGAAGGGCCTGTTTGTGCGCCCAGAATTCGGGTAACTCAACAAACCAGCGCATAATCCTAACTTTTACGCCTCAAACTCGCCGAGGACGAGCAAACATCCCTAACATCCCCTTTATCCCCGTGTTTGGGGGGTACCCCCTCGGAGGGGGGTGGAGGCGTAAAATCGCTTGTATATGACCCCCCGGCGGTGCTGGCTGAGCGGAGGTTTTGTTATCCCATATCCCACCCCAGCACCCCTTTTACATGTTAATAAACAGGCATGTGTATGCCTTCGCGCCCCCCTTGTTGGTGGCGAGGTGGGTAGCAAAACACTAGCGGCTGCTATGTGTTAAGCAGT
>CALWYR010000149.1 GCA_944385805.1 uncultured Oscillospiraceae bacterium | reverse complement strand
CCGGGAGGCTATCTCGGGCACCACGCCGCCGTAGACGGCGTGCAGGTCGGCCTGGGAGAAGACCTGGTCGGTGAGAACCTCCCTGCCGTCGCGCACTAAGGCGACGGCGGTCTCGTCACAGGAGGATTCAACGGAAAGGATAATCATGGTTCAGCAACCTTCTTCAAATAAAGTGTCATTATAACAGCGTCCTCGCGCGGCTTTTCATAGTAGCCGCTGCGGATACCAACGTTTTCAAAGCCCTTTTTGGCGTAGAGCGCGCGGGCCGGCGCGTTAGACACGCGCGCCTCCAGCGTGATAAAGCTGAGGCCGAGCTCACGTGCCCTGCCCACGACGGCGTCTATGAGCGCGGAGGCCACGCCGCGGCGGCGGAACTCCGGCGCGGTGCAGACGTTGGTGACGTAGCCCTCGTCGAGGACGTAGTCGAGACCCATATATCCGGCGACCTCCCCGTCTAGCTCCGCGCAGAGCAGCAGCTTGCCATCTCCTGAGCGCTGGCGCGAGAGCTGCTCGCGCGTCCATGGCAGGGAGAAGCAGCGGCCTTCAAGCTCGCATATACGCCCAATGTCGCCCTCTGCGGCATCCCTCAGCTCAATCATCTTCGTCCTCATATCCCAACAGCTCGTCAATCAGCTTCAGCGTCTCGGCCGCCATGCTGTCCGCGAGGCGGTTCCAACTCATCTGCGAGTCGAATTTAGGCTCTACAAAGTCGACCTCGCCCAGGCACATGATACGCTCGTCCAGGTCCGGCCAGCGCCCGGCCAGTGAGGCGGCCTGCGCCGCGGTCATGCAGAGTACACAGTCGTGGGCGGCGCAGAGCTCGCGGCTTATCTCCGGCGGGGCCGAGTTGGCGTTGAGCTTGACTCCATAGCGGGCGGCTGCCCTGACGGCCTTGATGCTCAGCGCGCCGGGCTTGAAGCTGGCGCAGGCGGAGGAGACGCCTTCGAGCCCGCCCTCCCTGGCGCCGGTGCGGAAAAAGAGCAGCGCCATCTCCGCCAGCCCGGAGCCCACGGCGTCGACGAAGAGGACGGAGCTCACGTCCAGCGGCTCCGGCTCGTCGTCCAGCCCGGCGAGCAGCTCCGCCACGTGCTGCTCGTCCCATTTCTCAAGGCTGCGATCCATGGCCAGGCTCTCAATGTGATGGGTGAGCTCGTGCTTGAGCGTGCGCACCAGCTCGCGCGCGCACTTGTCCGGCTCCGCATCCGGGTATTTTGCCCGGAAAGAGCCGTAGTAGATTTCGACATAGCGGCCCATCTGGTTTACGTTGTAGGTGCCCATCACCAAAAGGCCGTTTTCGTCCCGCTCCTGGCGGCGCACGAGGTTTACCCCGCCGTTGAGCTCGCGGAATATCTCAGTGGGCAGCTCGTCGACGGCTTCGTCGAGGACCCTGCCGGCTTCTTCATAGCTTATCATATCAATGCGCCTCCGCCCAGCTGCGTCCGATCTTCGCGTTCGCGGTCAGGGGTACGGAGAGGCTGACCGCGCCGCTCATCTCCTCTTCAAGCAGGTTCTTGACGCGCTCGGCCTCGCCGGCCGGGCACTCCGCTATGAGCTCGTCGTGCACCTGCAAAAGCAGGCGGCTTTTGAGCCCCTCCTCGCGCAGGCGGCGGTGTACGTTGACCATAGCCAGCTTCATGATGTCCGCCGCCGTGCCCTGTATGGGCATGTTCCGCGCCACGCGCTCGCCGAAGGAGCGGGTGTTGAAGTTGGCGCTCTTGAGCTCCGGCAGCGGGCGGCGGCGGCCGAAGAGCGTCTCGACATAGCCCCGGGCCCTGGCCTCGGCTATCACGCGCTCCATGTATTCACGCACGCCATGATATTTCTCCAGATATGCCTCGATATAGGCCCTGGCCTCCGCCGGACGCACACCGATGTCCTGCGCCAGAGAGAAGGCGGAGATGCCGTAGACGATGCCGAAGTTGACGGCCTTGGCGTGGCTGCGCTGCTGGGCCGTTACCTCGCCGAGCGGCACGCCGAAGACCTGCGAGGCGGTTACAGCGTGGATGTCCTCGCCGCTCAAAAAGGCGCTGCGCATGGTATCGTCGCCGGAGATGTGCGCCAGGAGCCTGAGCTCGATCTGGCTGTAATCGGCGTCCACCAGAAGGCAGCCGGGCGCGGCGACAAACATCTTCCTTATCTCGCTGCCCAGCTCGCGCCGGACGGGGATATTCTGCAGGTTGGGTTCCGTGGATGAGAGCCGGCCCGTGGCGGTGACGGTCATCTTGAAATTGGTGTGTATGCGCCCGTCGGGCGAGATGACCTTGATGAGCCCGTCGGCGTAGGTGCTCTTGAGCTTGGTGAGCATCCTGTACTCGAGTATGTCTGAGACTATCGGGTGCTTGCCGGCCAGCTTCTCGAGCACGTCTGCGTTGGTGCTCCAGCCGGTCTTGGTCTTCTTCCCCGCCGGGAGCATCAGCTCCTCAAAGAGCACCTCTCCGAGCTGCTTGGGCGAATTGATGTTGAACTCGTGCCCGGCATAGCCCCAGATGCGCTCCTGCAGCATGTCTATGCCGGCGACCATGCTCTCGCCGTAGTCGGCCAGGGCCTTGCGGTCGACGAGGAAGCCGGCGCGCTCCATGTCCGCCAGCACGCGGCAGAGCGGCAGCTCGATATTGTAGTAGAGCTCGCGCGCCCCGGCTTCGTCCAGCTTTTCGTCCAGCACGGGATACAGCTCCCAAACTGCCTGCGCGCCGGGCTTTTCCACACCCAGGTGCCTCAGGGAGAGGCGGTCGAGAGGATAAGAGCTCTCCGTGGGGTTGAGCACATAGGCGGCGAGCTCGGTGTCGAAGATGAAACCCGCGGGCTCTATATTGTTTTGCAGCGCGAGGCCCATGAAGTCCTTTACGCCGTGGCCGATTTTTTTGACGGCCGGGTCGAAGATGGCGTTGATTACAGCCTCCCAGCCCTCGCCGGCGGTGAGCTGCGCGCAGCTGAAGACGGCCTCGCCGTCGCAGAGCGTGAGCGAGCCCAGGCCATCGCCGGGTATGACGGCGAGGCTGTCGGCGGCCCTTATGCGCGAGACGGCCTCCTCCGGGTTCAGCTCCAGCTCGGGCAGGAGCTGTCCGTCATCGGCGGCGAAGCCGTCGAGCTCGAGCTGCTCGGCGGGGGATATGCCCCACTTCTCTATAAAGCGCTTGAAGCCCAGCCGGTTGAGGATGTTATAGAGCTCCGGAGAGCTCTCAAGCGTCCAGACGGCCTCGGCGGGGTCGAGCTCCACGGGGGCGTCGCGGCTGATGGAGGCGAGCTCGTAGCTCATGCGCGCGCTCTCCTCGCCGGCGGCAAGCTTTTTGCGCACGGAGTCCTTTATATCCAGCGTGTCCAGATTCTTATATATGTCCTCCACCCTGCCGAAACGGCGCACGAGGTCGAGAGCGGTCTTCTCCCCTATTCCGGGCACGCCGGGTATGTTGTCGCTCGAGTCGCCCATCAGGGCCTTGAGGTCTACCATGAGAGGCGGCGCGAAGCCATACTCTTCGGTAAAGCGCCCGAGCGTGTAGTCTATTGTCTCGGTCTGGCCGCGCGCGGTCTTGATGTGTATTACCTCGGTCTTGTCGCTGATGAGCTGGAAGCTGTCGCGATCGCCGGTGACGATGCCGCAGCTCCAGCCCCGCTCCTCGCAGCGCCGGGCCACGGTGCCGAGGATGTCGTCGGCCTCCCAGCCCTCGGCTGAGAGCTGCCTGACGCCCATTGCGCTGAGTACGTCCTTCAAAACCGGCATCTGTGCCGCCAGCTCCTCGGGCATGGGCTTGCGCTGTGCCTTATAGCCCGCGTACTGCTTGTGGCGGAAGGTGGGCGCGGCGAGATCGAAGGCCACGCAGAGCGCGTCGGGCGAGCCGGCGTCCAGCAGGCGCTGAAGTATGGCGAGAAAGCCATAGACGGCGTTGGTCGGCGTGCCGTCGGGGGCGTTGAGCATACGCACGCCGTAGTAGGCGCGGTTGACTATGCTGTTGCCGTCGAGTATCATCAGCTTCATTTCAGTTCTCGCTTTCTTCCGGCATTTCCAGTGTGCCGAAAATGCTCTCGCAGTCGGCCAGCGCCTGTACGAGGCAGTTGTAGAAATATGGCGTTATCACTCCGCGGTTGTCGCCGCTCTCATAGTCGGCGATGGCGGCGCGGATGTCCCAGAGACGGCGCTGCCAGCCCTCCGGCGAGCTCGAAATGCCGTAGTTGGGCAGGTTTACCATCAGCATTGGTATGTATTCGCAGCCGGTGATCTCCGTTTCACCGCTCAGTGGGTCCTTGGTGAGCTCGAGCTGTACCATGGCGCTGAGGTTGGTGTTGGGACGCGTCTGGCAGGAGAGGAGGTTGCCGAGGCAGTAGCAGAGGAAGCCCGTGCGCGTGGTGCCGTCGCCGTTATCTATCTCGCGCAGCTCCATGGGCTGGGGCACGTGCGGGTGCCCGCCGATGACGAGATCCGCCCCCTGCTCGAAGAAGTAGTCGGCCAGCTCGCTCTGATAGACGTTGGCCGAGGTCATGTACTCCGCGCCCCAGTGGACGGAGACGGCGATGATGTCGGTGCCGAGCGCCCTCGCGGCGGCCATGTCGGCGTCGAGCATGTCGTAGTTCACGTCCACCAGCGTGGTCATATAGTCGTGATTATAGACGTTAACGGCGTACTCGAAACCGTCTATCGGTATGCCGTTGGTGCCGTAGGTGAAGTTGAGGAAGGCAATGGAGACGCCGTTTATCTCCTTTACAACTATGCCGTTGTTCTCCTCGCGTTCGGCCTCGGTCCTATAGGTGCCGACGTGGTCGAGCCCCGCCGCGTCGAGCACGTCGAGCGTGTGGTCTATGCCGGGCTTGAAGCCGTCCACTGCGTGGTTGCTGGCCATATTGATGAGGTCGAAGCCCACGTCCCTGAGCGAGTAGGCGAGGTCGTCGGGCACGTGGAACATGGGATAGCCGGTCCAGGGCGGCTCGCCGGTCATTGCGGCCTCCAGGCAGCAGAGGGCGTAATCGGCCTCTGAGACGTAATGCGCCACGTCCTCAAATATGGGCGCGTAGTCGTAGCTGCCGTCAGGCTGCAGCGCCTCGCTGTTGAGCGGCGTGTGCATGACGAGGTCGCCGGCGAGCGTGAGCGTGACCGTCTGCGGCTCGGGCTCAGGCGTGGGCTCCGGGGCAGGCGTCGGCGTAGGGGCCGGCGCGGCGCTGGCGGCCACGGGCTCCGGCAGCTCGGCTGCGGGAGCGCCGCAGGCGGCGAGTGTCAGCAGCGCGCACATTATCAGAAAAATTGCGGTAAAACGTCTCATATTGTCACCTGTAAGCATTTCCTCTCTGCTCTCGTCTCCCGTTCAGCCCCTTATGGCCGGGGTCAGCGGGCCGAAGATGCTCTCGCAGTCGGCGAGAGCCTGCCGCAGGTCCTCGTAGAGCGCGGGCGTTATTATCCCGCCGCGGTCGTCGCCGCTCTCATAGTCGGCGATGGGGGCCGGGATGTCCCAGAGCTGCCGCTGCCAGCCGGCGAGCGAGGCGGTGCCGTAGTTCGCAAGGTTGACCATCATCACGGGCACATAGGAGCAGCCGCTGATGGCCGTCTCCCCCGTGGCCGGGTCCTTGCTGAGCTCGATTTGCGCCAGCGCGGTGAGATAGGTGTAGTCGGACTTCATGGTGGAGAGCAAATTGCCGAGGCAGTAGCAGATATAGCCCATGCGCGTGGTGCCGTCGGCGTTTTTGATTTCGCGCAGCTCCATGGGCTGGGGCACGTGCGGGTGCCCGCCGATGACGAGGTCCGCCCCCTGCTCGAAGAGGAAGTCGGCCACATTCCGCTGATTGGCGCTGGGCTCCGTCTGGTACTCCGCGCCCCAGTGCATGCTCACGGCGATTATGTCTGTGCCCAGCGCGCGGGCGGCGGCCATGTCTGCCGCGAGCTTATCGTAATCCGGGTCCACATATGTGGTCATATAGGCGGTGTTGTAAAGGTTGACGGCGTAGGGGAAGTTGTATATCGGTATGCCGTTGGTGCCATAGCTGTAGTCAAGGAAGGCGATGGAGATACCGTTTATCTCCTTTACCACAATGCCGTTGTTCTCGTCGTATTCGGCCTGCGTGCGGTAGGTGCCGACGTGGTCGAGGCCGAGCGAGTCGAGCACGTCGAGCGTGCGGATGAGGCCGGACTGGTGGCCGTCCATGGCGTGGTTGCTGGCGGTGTTGATGAGATCGAAGCCGACCTCGCTGAGGGACTCGGCCAGCCCGTCCGGAGAGGTGAAAAGCGGGTAGGTCTTGATAACTCCGCCTGTGAGCGAGGACTCAAGGCAGCAGAGGGCGTAGTCGGCGTCGGCTATGTAGTGCCCAACGTCCTCAAAAAAGTGCGTGTAGTCATAGCTGCCGTCCGGCTGCCTCGCCTCGGTATTGAGGCCCTCGTGCATGACGAGGTCTCCCGCGAGCGTCAGCGTGACCGTCTGCGGCTCAGGCTCCGGCGAGGGTGTCGGCGTAACGGCCGCGGCAGAGGGGGCGAGCGGCCCTGGCAGGGTAAGCGCGGGGGCTTCTCCGCACGAGGCCAGTGTGAATATCAGTATCAGGCAGAGCAGCAGCGCTCCCGCTCGTTTCATTTCTTTTCGCCTCTCAGTTTTATCAGCTGGTCGCGGAGCACGGCGGCATACTCGAACTCGAGCATCTTGGCCGCCTCCTTCATCTTCTTCTCGAGCCTGGCTATCTCCTCGCGGCGCTCGCTCTCGGTCATCTTCACGCCGTCCCTGCGCCTGCCGGACTTCTCGGCCTCGGGAGAGAGCTCGATGATGTCGCGCACGTCCTTCTTGATGGTCTTTGGCACGATGCCGTTCGCCCTGTTGAAGGCGTCCTGCTTGGCGCGGCGGCGCTCAGTCTCGTCAATCGCGGCGCGCATGCTGGGGGTTATCGTGTCGGCGTACATGATGACCGTGCCCTCCGCGTTGCGGGCGGCGCGGCCTATGGTCTGGATGAGGCTGGTCTCGCTGCGGAGGAAGCCCTCCTTGTCCGCGTCCAGGATGGCGACAAGGCTGACCTCTGGAAGGTCGAGGCCCTCGCGCAGCAGGTTGATGCCCACGAGCACGTCGAACTCGCCCAGGCGAAGGTCACGGATTATCTCCATTCGCTCTATGGCGCCTATGTCGTGGTGCATATAGCGGCACTTGACGCCGGAGTTTGCCAGATAGGCGCTGAGGTCCTCGGCCATCTTCTTGGTGAGCGTAGTGACGAGCGTGCGCTCGTTCTTCGCAATCCGGGCCTTTATCTCGTCTATGAGGTCGTCTATCTGCCCCTCTACCGGGCGCACCTCCACCTTGGGGTCGAGGAGGCCGGTCGGGCGGATTATCTGCTCTACTATCTGCCCCGAGCGCGTGCGCTCATACTCGCCCGGCGTGGCGGAGACGTACACCACCTGGCCTATGCGCCGCTGGAACTCCTCAAACTTGAGCGGGCGGTTGTCGAAGGCGCTGGGCAGGCGGAAGCCGTACTCGACCAGCGACTCCTTCCTGGCGCGGTCGCCCCGGTACATGGCGCGCACCTGAGGCAGCGTGACGTGGCTCTCGTCTATGAAGAGCACGAAGTCCTTGGGGAAGTAGTCGAGCAGGGTCATGGGCGCGCTGCCCGGCGCGCGGCCGGAGATTATGCGCGAGTAGTTCTCTATGCCGGAGCAGTAGCCGAGCTCGTTTATCATCTCAATGTCGAAGTTGGTGCGCTGCTCTATGCGCTGGGCCTCGAGGAACTTGTCCCGGCTCTTGAAATATGCCACGCGCTCATCGCACTCGCGGCGTATTTCCTTGACGGCGCGCACCAGCTTCTCCTTTGGGGTGATGTAGTGACTGGCCGGGAAAATCGGGATGTTTGTGAGCCGGCGAATGACCTTGCCGGTGACGGGGTCAAAC
This sequence comes from uncultured Oscillospiraceae bacterium, assembly GCA_944385805.1. Lineage (GTDB taxonomy): Bacteria > Bacillota > Clostridia > Oscillospirales > Oscillospiraceae > Scatomorpha. The sequence goes on along the minus strand of CALWYR010000149.1, from coordinate 5,958 downwards.
TCGCTCACACGGTCTATCTCGTCGCCGAAGAACTCCACGCGTATCGCGCTGTCCTTGTAGTACGCGGGCCAGACCTCGAGCACGTCGCCGCGGGCCCTTATCATGTTGCGCTCGAAGGCGATGTCGTTGCGCTCATAGCGTATCTCAATGAGCCTCCTGATGAGCTCGTCGCGCCCAATCTCCTGCCCCACGCGCACGGAGACCATCATGTTGGCGAAGTCCTCCGGCTCGCCCAGGCCGTAGATGCAGCTCACCGAGGCGACGACGAGCACGTCGCGCCGCTCCATCAGCGAGGCCGTGGCCGAAAGGCGCAGGCGGTCTATCTCCTCGTTGGTCGAGGCGTCCTTCTCTATATAGGTGTCAGTTGTGGGTATATAGGCCTCGGGCTGGTAGTAGTCGTAGTAGGAGACGAAATACTCCACGGCGTTGTCCGGGAAGAACTCGCGAAACTCGCTGCAGAGCTGCGCGGCCAGGGTCTTGTTGTGCGCCAGCACCAGCGTGGGTCGCTGGATGCGCTCTATGACCTTGGCCATGGTGTAGGTCTTGCCGGAGCCGGTGACGCCGAGCAGCGTCTGCTCGTCCAGCCCGGCCTCCAGGCCGGCGGCGAGGGCGTCAATGGCCTCCGGCTGGTCGCCCGAGGGGGCGTATTCGCTTACAACATGGAATTCGGGCATGGCGTCTCCTTTTTGTTTAGACAATTTTACAGCTTATTCTATCACAAGAGCATATATTTGAAAAGACCCCGCCGCCATTTTTCGCGGCACTTGACTTGCCTGCCGCGCGTGGTTATACTTTTATAAAAATCACTTCGCGGGGGCGGCTATGGAGAGGTCAGGGCTTAGAAAGGGAGTTATATTTTCCGCCTGCGGGGCCGTGTGCTGGGGGCTCTCGGGCGTCTGCAGCCAGCATCTGTTTACGAGCTGCGGCGTCGACGCGGGCTGGCTGACGGCGGTGCGGATGCTGCTCTCGGGCATTGTGCTGCTGTCGCTCTCAGCGCTGCGCGGGCCGCGTGCGCTATTTGCCGTCTTCCGCCGCCGCGCCGACCTGCTCTGGCTCGCCGCATACGCCATACTGGGCCTGCTGCTCTGCCAGTACACCTACCTGGCGGCCATAGAGCACTCAAACTCCGCCACGGCGACGGTTTTGCAGAGCCTCAATGTGGTCATGATGGCTGTCTTCATGGCCGCGCGGCGCCGGGAGGGCCTGCGGCGCTCTCAGGTGCTCGCCCTCGTCTGCGCGCTTACGGGCACCTTCCTCGTGGCCACGCACGGCAGGCCCGGGGAGATGGCGCTCTCCGCCGCAGGCCTCGCCTTCGGGCTGGTCTCGGCCCTGGGCGTGGTGACCTATACTCTCTTCTCGCGGCCAATCGCCGAGCGGTACGGCAGCGCGCTCGTCACAGGCTGGGGCATGCTCGGCGGCGGCGTTGTACTGGGAGCGGCAGTTTCTGTCTGGGAGCTGCCTGCCGGCCTCGACCTTGAGGCGGCGGCCTTCATCGCCTTCATCGCCCTCGTCGGCACGGCGGGCGGCTTCTCTGTTTTCCTGCTCGGCGTGCGCTTCATCGGCCCAGAGAAGGCCACGCTCATAGGCTGCCTCGAGCCGGCCACCGCCGCCGTTGTCTCCGCGCTCTGGCTGCACACCAGCTTCGGCGCGGCGGAGCTGGCCGGCTTCGCGCTCATAATGCTCACCGTCTTTCTCTCCGCCAGGACGCCGAAGACGCAAAAATCCCCCGGCTGACCGGGGGATTTGCGCTTTAATTAAGGTCCTGCGCGTCCATTTTATTCAGCTCCCGCGCGCGTCTGAGCTTTCCGCGGGCGGCGAAGTAGATGGCCAGCAGAATAAGCGTCGGCACGTTGCCTATGAGCCAGACGAGCAGCATCCGCGCTATGAGCGTCCCTCTGTCGCCGCCGAAATCCGCCATGTTCAGCGGGTACAGCAGCGAAAAGAGGAAGGCTATTATTGGCAGCACGAGGCCGGGCCAGCGCGTGGGCTTTCGCGAGAGGTACATTTGCAGCAGGACCGCCAACACCATCAGGATAATAACAATTATGGTAGGCATTAGTCTTCCTTCGCTCCCTTCAGTTTCTTATATTCGCTTATGAGCAGCTTCGCCGCGTCCACGTCTATGCGCTCGTCCACGGCGAGGCGGCGGATCAGCGCTATGTACGGCTCCTGCGCACTGCGCTCGGCGAGCTGTATTTTCTCAATTAGCCTGTCGAGGCGCAGCCGCACAGTCGGGTATGTTACGCCGTACTGCCGCGCGACCTCCTTCAATGAGCCGGACGCGAGCACAAAACGGCGGATGAAGGCCGCGTCCTCGTCCTCCAGGCTTGCCATCCATTCAGGCACCACTTGCAGTGGCATGTTCTCACCCACCTCCTTTTTAATAATATTAAATATAACATTAAATATTGTTAAAGTCAAGAGCGATTTGCTTTTTCGCATTCCCTCTTGACGTCGGGATTCTTTGGTTTTAGAATAAAGTAGTAATGCTATAGACACGATGGAGGTCGTGAGTTTGAAACGCAAGAACAAGAACAGGAGCTGGGCCAATGTGCTGCCCATCTATATATTTGTGCTGGCCTGGCTGGTCTGCTCCTTTTTCTTCCCCATGTACAAGATGTGGGGACTGGTCGCGAGCTTCCTCATCTCCGCCGTAATCTGCGGCGTGAGCACGGCGGTGCTGCCGCGCTTCCTCAAGGAGAAGCCGCCCGTTGAGGAGCCTGAGCCGGAGCCCAAGCCCAGGAAGGCCAAGGCCGCTCCCAAGAGGGACGAAAAGCCGCTCGACCCCGAGGTGGCCGAGGTTGTGGACGAGGGCCGCACGGCCATAAAGGAGATGGGCCGGCTTTACTCCACCATTGAGTCGCCGGATGTGCGCGCGCGCATAAACGAGCTCATGCGCGTCTCGGATAAGATAATCCAGGACGCCATAGACGACCCCTCCGACGTACCCGAGATACGCAAGTTCCTCGACTACTACCTGCCCACCACGATCAAGCTGCTGCACGCCTATGACCGCATGAGCGGCCAGGGCATAGAGGGCGAGAACCTCTCCAAGAGCATGTCCAGCATCGAGGCGATGCTCGACACGGCGGTGGACGCCTTTAAAAAGCAGCTCGACAGCCTCTTTGAGGATCAGGCGCTGGACATTGAGACGGACATTTCCGTCATGAACCGTATGCTCGAGCGCGAGGGCCTCACCGGCGAGGAGGAGCAGGACACAATCATCAAGGCCGCCCGCGGCGGACAGAACCAATAATCAACCGGAAAGGATAAGATACCATGGACGAGAACAAAGAGTTTATCCCCTCCCTCACCCTCGACCCCAACGCCGCCGCGGCAGCGCAGGCCGCGCCCATCGCGGAGCCCTCCGCCGAGGAGATAGCCCCAAAGAAGGAGCAGGCTGTTCCGGCCGAGAAGCTGGAGTTCGAGCGCCTTTCCCCTGCCGAGCAGGCCGCGGTCACGCAGTTCGCCGAGCAGATTGACGTCACCAACAGCGAGCAGATACTCAACTATGGCTCCGCCGCGCAGAAGAACATCGCCGACTTCTCCGGCGCCGCCCTGGGCAAGGTGCGCACCAAGGACATGGGAGAGATAGGCGACGAGCTCGCCGACCTGGTGGTCGAGCTGCAGGGGCTCAACTTCGAAGAGAGCGATAAGAAGGGCTTCCTCGGCTTCTTCAAGAAGCAGCGCCAGAGCATCGCCGCGCTCAAGGCCCAGTATGACCAGGCGGAGGACAACGTCGACAAGATAACCGCCGAGCTCGAAAAGCACGAGGTCACGCTGATGAAGGACATCGCCATGATGGACAAGATGTACGAGAAGAATCAGCAGTATTATAAAGAGCTCACCATGTACATCCTCGCCGGCAAGCTCAAGTGCAAGGGCCTGCGCGAGAAGGAGCTGCCCGAGCTGCAGGCCAGGGCGCGCGAGACCAACAAGGCTGAGGACGCCCAGGCTGCCAACGACTTCGCCAACATGATAGGCCGCTTTGAGAAGAAGCTCTACGACCTCGAGCTCACGCGCACCATAAGCATACAGATGGCCCCGCAGATTCGCATGATCCAGTCCAACGACTCGGTGATGGCGGAGAAGATACGCTCGAGCATCGTGAACACCATCCCGCTCTGGAAGAGCCAGATGGTCATGGCGCTCACCCTGCACCACAGCCAGCAGGCCATGGAGGCTCAGCGTAACGTCAACGAGGTCACAAACCGGCTTTTGCAGCAGAACGCCGAGAAGCTGCACCAGGGCAGCGTGGAGATAGCGCGCGAGGCCGAGCGCGGCATCGTGGACATCGAGACGCTGCAGAAGACCAACCAGGAGCTCATCTCCACCCTCGAGGAGGTGCGGCAGATCCAGGCCGACGGCGCGGCCAAGCGCGCCGAGGCCGAGGTTGAGCTGGGCCGTATAGAGGGCGAGCTCAAGCAGAAGCTCCTGGAGCTGAGAGGTTAAGAGATGAACTTTTTCAAAAGACCCGTGGCCGCCGTCATACTTGCATTCATTTTCTGCGCCGCCATCCTCTCCTTCAACACGCGAATCAAGCTGGGCGAGGAGATAGACGCGGTTGAGGACAGCTTCTACACCGATGTGAACGGGCAGCGCAGCATCTACTCCCGGCTGCAGGAGAAGCTGGCCGCCTCCAATGGCGTATGGACTGTGCTCGTGAAGTACGACCAGGACGCCGCCGACGACCTCTTCTATGAGCGCGATTACCTGCAGTGGGCCTGCGACGAGGCAGACATTGCCTCCATGAAATACGCCAACGACGACCTCAACGAGGAGTTAGCCCGCGCGCTGCGCACGCTGGAGACTTATGAGCTCACGGACGACGAGCTCGCGCTTGTCGATGAATACGTCACCGCCTACAACGGCGCGCAGAAGATGATTGAGGAGAACAGCTACAACAGCGAGGTGCTTGAGTTCATGCGCAGCACCTACAACAAGTTCCCCACAAAGGAGCTGGCCGAGTTTGCGGAAGTGTATCCGCCCGAGACATTCAGCTGAGAGTATGAAAAGAGCCTTATCACTTATATTTGCCCTTGCCCTCTGCTTTGCCCTCTCCGTGGGGGCTCTGGCGGCGGACGAGATAATTGAGCCGGGCCCGGACTTCTATGTAACCGACAACGCCGGCACACTATCCGAGCGCACAAAGGAGCTCATTATCAACTCCTCTGGGCCGCTCGAGCAGCAGTGCGACGGCGCGCAGATCTGCGTCGTCACGATTAACTACCTGCCCCAGGGGATCAACGCCGAGCAGTACGCCTGGCTCCTCATGAACGACTGGGGCGTGGGCGACAGGGACGCCAACAACGGCATGCTGCTTTTGCACGTGGTTATGGAGGACCGTGGCTGGCTGGCGCTGGGCGCCGGGCTTTCGAGCCGTATTTCCACCGGCGACGTCAATGATCTGCTCGACGAGTACTTCTGGCCCTACTCCGACGCCGGCGAGTATGACGAGGCCGTCGCGACCCTCTTCCCGCGCCTCATTGACATTTATGAGGGCCTCTACGGCGTCGATCTCTACGGCGGCAGCTCTGATGGGGTGCAGTCCGTGCCGGGAGACCAGAGTTCTGGTGCGTTCCATGTCGGTGTCTTTGTCGTCGTAGTCGTGCTGATCTTTGTGCTTATACTGCTGGTTTTCGCCGGCGGCGGGAGCTATTACCGGCGCAGGCGCTACGGCGCGGTGCCGATGTTCTTCTTCTGCGGCGGGCCAAGGGGCCCGCGCGGGCCGCGTCCGCCCTTCCCTCCCGGCGGCGGCGGAGGCTTCCGCGGCAGCGGCTTTGGAGGCGGCGGCTTCGGCGGAGGCTTCTCCGGCGGAGGCGGCGGAGGCGGAGGCCATGCCGGCGGCGGCGGCGGACGGGCCTGAGACGCCGGAAATACCAAGACTAAAACGCTCCCCACTGCAAGCTGCGGCGGGGCGAGGTTTCTGTTCAGGCCCTGGCTATGGCAATCGCCCGC
>CALWYR010000148.1 GCA_944385805.1 uncultured Oscillospiraceae bacterium | reverse complement strand
CGACATGGGCTGGCTGACCACGGTGTACATCATCGTCGTGTTCATCGCCGTCATCAGCACGGTCGTCGGCTTCGCCTTCGCCGGCGTGGCCCGCTTCGGCAAGTACTACCGCCCGAAGGACAAGAAGACGGCCGCCCACCCCGTGCGCGACGCGGCCTTCGTCCTCGTGCTGCTCGCCGCCTGCGCCGCTATCAGCCAGGTCGGCATCATGAACCTCGTCAAGTACGGCTACAGCCTGCTCGGCTACATCAACCTCTTCGTCATCATCCTGCCCGCCCTCATACTCGGCGGCCGCAAGATAAGCAAAAAATACCTCAAGGAGCACAACGTACCCGCGCCCGGCGTACCGGGCATGGACGAGTAATGGCAATAAGGAATCCCACCGGCCGCGCCGGTGGGATTTTTTCGCGCCCGCCCGGCGCGGCGCGCTTGTTTACGGCCCGCGCTCTTAAGCCCGGGGGCGCCGAGAAAAAAAAAAACGTCAATTTCTGTTGACAATCCCCACCGGCCGCGATATAATGTCACGCTTTTCAAAATCTGAATAATAGAGGAGGAACACTGGTGAAGACACTTCTGCGTATCATCTCCGTTCTCATGCTTATTGTCGGCGTCATTTCGCTGGCCGTGGGCGGGATGAACATCGGCTTTTTCTATGAGAGCTTCTCCGGAACCAACTTCGGCGACGCCGTGGCGGCCGTGCTCAGCGGCGTGGTCGTCATATTGCTGATGGTCGGCGGCCTCATGGATCTCATCTGCGGGCTTCTGGGCCTGCGCGCGGCCAAGCGCCCCGGCGGCAGCACCGCCGCCATTGTTTTCGGCGTCCTCGCCGTCATCCCCGGCGTGGTCAACCTTGTGATTGACTTTTCCACCCAGCACATCCTCGGCATCATCGTCCCCGCGCTCTATCTCATCTGCTGCATAGTCATGAAGTCCGGCGGCAAGGAAGCCGGCAAGGAGGAAATTAGCGAATGAAAAAGCTGTTCAACGAATTCAAGGCCTTTGCCCTGCGCGGCAACGTCATGGACATGGCCATCGGCGTCCTCATCGGCGGCGCCTTCTCCGGCATCGTCACCTCTCTCACCGAGAACTTCATCAACCCCATCATCAGCGTGCTCACCGGCGCCGCGACCTACACCGGCGCGGACATCGCCCAGTTTGCCAGCAACTTCGGCAGCGCGGTGGTCAACTTCTTCATCATGGCGCTGATACTCTTCTTCCTGCTCAAGGGCGTGAACAAGCTCCTGAGCCTCGGCAAAAAGCCCGCCGCCCCGGCCGCTCCGACCACCAAGAAGTGCCCCTACTGCCTGAGCGACATCCCCATCGCCGCCACCCGCTGCCCGCACTGCACCAGCGTGCTCGAGGACGCTGAGGTCAAGGCCTGACAGAATAAGGGAGGTACCTTAAAATGCGAAGCGGAACCAAAATGCTGCGTATAGCCAGCCTGCTGCAGATAGTCTTCGGCGTCGGCTACTTTTTCCTCGCGCGCTTCCTGCTCGGCGAGGGAGAGGTCGTCCTTGGCGACCTCTCCGGCGAGGACGCGCTCATGACTGTGCTCATATCCTACGGCGGCTGCGCCTTCCAGGTCATCGCCGGCCTCCTCGGCCTGGCGCTGGCCAACAGGAAGAGCCTCCTCACCGTCATCCTCGGCATCGCGCTTTTTATCCCCGTGCTCGCGAACTTCCTGCAGACCCAGGGCAACGTTGTCACCATCATCGTCACCGCCGTGACGCTCATCTTCCCCTACCTCTACCTCCACGCCGCGTGGAAGAACTATAAGGCCTGACGCGGCTCGGGCCGGCCCGCGGCTTATACCTCAGTCCCGAGGGGCGCTTTCTTTTGTATTTCAAAAGAAAGCGCCCCTCGGGGTTTATGGTTCAGGGACAGGCCAAAACCCGGGCGCCGGGCGGAGGCGCTGAGCCGCTTCAGGCGCAAAGCGCCCGCGCCGGCGGAGGGGGCGCGGTCTGCCGCTATTTACAAGCCCGGCGATTTACGTTATAATACAGGCTGTAATATTATCTGCATCGAACGGAGGATGTAGTGTGTCAAGGGTATTTGCGCAAAAAATAGCCGCGCTGCGCACCGCGCGCGGACTCACCCAGAAGCAGGCGGCGGACGGGCTGCATATCAGCCAGCCGCTGCTGTCACAATATGAGAACTACTCGCGCGAGCCGCGCATAGAGTTCATCCTGCGCGCCTGCGACTTCTATGGCGTCACCGCGGACTTCCTCATCGGCCGCACCGACGACCCGCACGGCAACGTCGCCTTCCCCCAGGCCGAGGGCTATGCCCGCACCCTTGCCCAGAGCATGAGCGAGCTCGCCGGGCAGCTGCGGGTTCTGGCTGATACCGCCGAGACCCTCGCGGAGGAGAACAGCTTATGAAGCAGGACCACATCAGGAACTTCTCGATAATAGCCCACATAGACCACGGCAAGAGCACGCTCTCCGACCGGCTCATAGAGCTCTGCGGCGCAGTAGACCAGCGCGAGATGGAGAGCCAGATCCTCGACAACATGGACCTTGAAAAGGAGCGCGGCATCACGATAAAGGCCCGCGCCGTCGGCCTCACCTACAGGGCCGCGGACGGCGAGGAGTACACCCTCAACCTCATCGACACGCCGGGCCACGTGGACTTCAACTATGAGGTCAGCCGATCGCTGGCCGCATGTGAGGGCGCGCTGCTGGTCGTGGACGCCTCTCAGGGCGTGGAGGCGCAGACCCTCGCGAACACCTATCTCGCCATGAACCACGACCTCGAAATCCTGCCGGTCGTCAACAAGATAGACCTGCCCGCCGCCGACCCCGAGCGCACCAAGACGGAGATCGAGGACATCATCGGCATCCCCGCCATGGACGCGCCGGAGATTTCGGCCAAGCAGGGGATAAATATACCCGCTGTGCTCGAGGAGATAGTTAACGGCGTCCCCGCGCCAAAGGGCGACCCGGACGCGCCGCTCAAGGCGCTGGTCTTCGACAGCCAGTACGACTCCTTCCGCGGCGTCATCGTCTTCATGCGCCTCTTCGACGGCCGCATAAGGCCGGACATGGAGGTCAAGCTCATGGCCACCGGCGCGGTGTACAAGGTCGTCGAGGTGGGCCACATGCGCCCCACGCATCTCGAGTCCTGCGGGGAGCTCGCCGCCGGCGACGTCGGCTACTTCACCGCCAGCATCAAGAACGTCGAGGACACCCGCGTCGGCGACACGGTCACCGAGGCCGCGCGCCCGACCGCCGAGCCCCTGCCCGGCTACAGCCCGGCGCGGCCCATGGTCTACTGCGGCATCTACACCGAGGACGGCAGCAAGTACCCCGACCTGCGCGAGGCGCTCGAGAAGCTCAAGCTCAACGACGCCTCCCTCGCCTTCGAGCCGGAGAGCTCCGTCGCCCTCGGCTTCGGCTTCCGCTGCGGCTTCCTCGGCATGCTGCACATGGAGGTCACGCAGGAGCGGCTCGAGCGCGAGTTTGACCTCGATCTCGTCACGACGCTGCCCTCGGTCATCTACGAGGTCACGAAGACGGACGGCACGCTCGTGCGCGTGGACAACCCGCACAACTACCCCGACCCGGCCAGCATCACCGAGGCGAAGGAGCCCTACGTCAACGCGACGATAATAACGCCGCAGGAGTTCGTCGGCAACATCATGCCGCTCTGCCAGGACCGCCGCGGTGAGTATAAGAACATGCAGTATCTGGATACCCGCCTCGTGGAGCTGCACTATCTCATGCCCCTCGGCGAGATAATCTACGACTTCTTCGACACGCTCAAGGCCCGCACGAAGGGCTACGCCTCCCTCGACTACGAGCTGGCCGACTACCGGCCCAGCGAGCTCGTGAAGGTCGATCTGCTCTTAAACGGCGAGCAGGTGGACGCGCTTAGTTTTATTGCGCACAAGGACAAGGCCTACCCGCGCGCCCGCAAGCTCTGCGAAAAGCTCAAGGAGAACATCCCCCGCCAGCTCTTCGAGATACCGATTCAGGCCGCGATAGGCGGCAAGATAATCGCCCGCGAGACTGTCAAGGCCCTCCGCAAGGACGTCCTCGCCAAATGCTACGGCGGCGACATCACAAGAAAGAAGAAGCTCCTCGAAAAGCAGAAGGAGGGCAAAAAGAAAATGCGCCAGCTCGGCACCGTCTCGATACCGACAGAGGCGTTCCTGTCCGTGCTGAAGCTGGACGAGTGAGGGGATAAGCGCCAAGCCCCTTGGCTCCCCTGGAAGGGGAGCTGGCGCGGCCCGAAGGGCCGTGACTGAGGGGTTGAAGCCGGGGCGAAACCGCCGCGGAAGCCTTCCGCGTCCGGCCAAGCCCGGAGCAACCCCTCCGACCTCGCTCCGCTCGGCCACCTCCCCTTACAGGGGAGGCGAGAGGGCGGGATAAGCGCCAGGCCCCTCGGCTCCCTTGTAGGCAAGAGGGGGGATTTCATCCCAGCCAGGGCATATTCGCGGCGGCGCGCGGGAGTTCGGCGAGGCGGCGGAGGCGGCCTTCCGGAGGCGCGGCTTCGGCTGGGTCGGCTGCGAAAACGGGCGGCTTTACTCCCTGCACGGCGAGGGCCGGCGCTATTGGCTGGGCCGCAGCGCCTTCTGGCGCGCCGCGCGGCGGACGCTCGCCGGGCTCGAGGGCGAGGCCGCGCCCGGGCGCGGCGAGGTTGAGGCCCGCGCGCTCTTCCCTCTGCCCGGCGGCGGGAAAATCCCGGCGGTGATTGCCCGCCGCCCGGAGTTTCGCGGCGCGGACGCCTATGTCCGGGAGCTTCTGGACGCATTCAACAGCTTCTGACCCACCCAACGAAAGGAGGCAATCGCATGTTCATAACCTTCCTCGGCGCGGCGCATGAGGTGACGGGCAGCTGCACCTACATAGAGTGCGGCGGCGCGCGCTTCATTGTCGACTGCGGCATGGAGCAGGGCCGCGACATGTTCGAAAACCAGCGCCTGCCGGTCACGCCCGGCGTCATCGACTTCGCGCTGCTGACCCACGCGCACATCGACCACAGCGGCCTGCTGCCGCTGCTCGCCAAGAACGGCTTCGCGGGCCCGGTCTACGCCACGGCGGCCACCTGCTCGCTTGCGGACATAATGCTGCGCGACAGCGCGCACATCCAGATGAGCGAGGCCGAGTACAAGACCCGCAAGGCCAAGCGCGCCGGCGGCGAGGCCGTCGAGCCGCTCTACGACACCGAGGACGTCGCCGCGCTCACGAAGAACCTGCGCCCCTGCTCCTACGGCGAGGTCATACAGGTCGCCGAGGGCGTCGCGATACGCTTCACGGACGTGGGCCACCTGCTGGGCTCGGCCTGCATCGAGATCTGGCTCGCCGAGGGCGGCGTGAAGAAGAAAATCGTCTTCTCTGGCGACGTCGGCAACACGAACCAGCCCATACTGCGCGACCCGCAGCACGTCTCCGGCGCGGACTGCGTCGTGGTCGAGAGCACCTACGGCGACCGGCTGCACGAGCGCGTGCGCACGGACTACGTCTCCGAGCTCGCGGCGGTCATACAGCGCACGCTCGACCGCGGCGGCAACGTGGTGATCCCCTCCTTCGCCGTGGGCCGCACGCAGGAGATGCTGTACTTCATCCGCGAGATAAAGGAGCGCGGCCTCGTCCACGGCCACCCGGGCTTCAAGGTCTATGTGGACAGCCCCCTCGCCGTGGAGGCGACGAGCGTATTCCTGCAGTGCGATACCTCCTTCCTCGACGACGAGACGCGCGCCATCCTCGCGCGCGGCGTGAACCCGCTGGCCTTCGACGGCCTCGAGCTCAGCGTCAGCGCCGCCGAGTCCAAGGCGATAAACGAAAACCCCGAGCCCAAGGTAATAATCTCCGCGAGCGGCATGTGCGACGCGGGCAGGATACGCCACCACCTCAAGCACAACCTCTGGCGGCGCGAGAGCCTCGTGCTCTTCGTCGGCTACCAGGCCGAGGGCACGCTGGGCCGCCTGCTCAACGACGGCGCGGAGGAGGTCAGGCTCTTCGGCGAGCAGATAGCCGTGCGCGCGGAGATAAGCGTCCTGCCCGGCGTCTCCGGCCACGCCGACCGCGACGGGCTGCTCGCCTGGCTGCGCGGCTTTGAGAATGACCCGCCGAAGCAGGTCTTCGTCAACCACGGCGACGACGGCGTCTGCGACGCCTTTGCCGAAACGATAAAGTCCACCCTCGGCTGCGAGGCCATGGCCCCCTACTCCGGCACGGTCTACGACCTCGCCGCGGGCGAGTTTGTGAAGCTCGCCGAGGGCGTGCCCATAGTGCGCGAGGCCGCGAAGCGGAACAAGTTCTTTGAAGCTCTCGTCAAAGCGGCGGAGCGCCTGCTCGCCGCGGCGAAGGCTGCCGAGGGCCGTCCCAACCGCGAGCTGCGCCGCTGGACGGAGCGCATAGAGGCGCTGATTAGGGACATTACAGATTGAGCGCCGCAAGGAAGTGAGTTAATGCCAGCAAATAACGGACCGGCCCAGAGAAGGATGCTGGGCGCGGGTATAGGCTCGCTGGGCCGCGAGGAGCTGATAACGCTCACCCGCGCCGTCTGCGGGCAGGCCGCGGCCTTCGCCGGAGGCCACGGCAACATACACCCGGAGAACATCTTCATATCCGCCGACGGCTCGCCCTGGCTGGGCGGGCGGGCGGAGCACGCCCCCGGCGAGTGGACGACGGACGAGCTGGAGTACATGGCCCCCGAGCTCTTCTGGAGCGGCAAGGGCGATTTGCGCTCCGACGTCTACAGCGTGGGCCTGCTGCTCTACGCGGGCGTGACCCGCGGGCGGCTGCCGTTCTTCACCCGCCCCGCCGCGGAGATGACCAACGAGCTGCGCGCCGCCGCGCTGCGCCGCCGCATGAACGGCGAGGCCGTGCCCATCCCCACGATAGCGGGCGAAAAGCTCGGCGAGGTGCTGCGCCGCTCCCTTGCCTACGAGGCGGCGGAGCGCTACGGCGACACCGTGGAGCTCTCCATGGCCCTCGAGGCCTGCGTTGGGGAGGGCGACGCCGCCGCGCGCGCCATGTTCGGCAAGAGCGAGCGCGAGCTCAGCGAGGTTGAGCGCACAATGGCCGGCATACTCGCCAGCTACTCCGCCGACGAGGCCGTGCCCGAGGAGCCCCCCGCAGAGCCCATAGCGCCGCCGGAGCCCGAGCCCGAGCCGGAGCCGGTCAGCGAGCCCAGGCGCTCGCTCGCCGAGGAGTACTTCGGCGTCAGCACGCCCTTTAAGAGCGAGGACTTCCAGCTGCCCGAGCTCTCGCCGGAGCTGAAGGCGCTCGAAAAGCTGGCGGACGGCCTCAACGAGCTCTCGCGCCTCCGCGCGTCCGAGCCCGTGCCCGTGACTGAGTCCGGGACCGAGCCGGATACCGTGCCGGGGCCGGTGCCCTACCCCGAGCTCTTCAGCGGCCTCGGCCTCAACGGGTCCGGGAGCGCTAAGGAGCACGACGCCACGGACTCCGAGCCCGCCGGGAGCGGGCCCGCGTCGCCGCCCCCCGGGCAGCCGTCCGGGGACGAGGGCGGTGACCCGCCCGAGGACGGCGGCGGAAGCTCGCCTGAGGATGACGGCGGCGACCCGCCGGAGGAGCGCGGCCGCAGCGCGTTCTGGTTTGTGACCGCGCTCTGCCTCGTCGCCGCGCTGGCCGCGGTGCTTATGACGGTGCTGCTGCCGCGCTTCTATCCCGCCGAGCCCGTCGTGCCCGCCACTCCGAGCATAGAGCCCGGACAGACGGCCGCGCCCGCCGCCACGCCCGCGCCGACGCCCAGCGCCACGCCCGCGCCGACGCCCTCCGCCACCCCGGCCCCGCCGGTGCAGCCCGCCGGCAGCCGCTATGAGCTGGCCGCGGGCGACTACAGCTGGACGGAGGTCGAGGCCATCTGCCGCGAAATGGGCGGCCACCTGGCCGTGGTCAACGACGAGAACGAGCTGCGCTACATAGCCTCGCTGGCCGAGGCGCAGGGGCTCGACTACCTCTGGATAGGCTTCTACCGCCGCGACGACGCCTTCCACTGGGTGGACAACTCCGAGGGCTACTTTGCCTGGGCTCCCGGCCAGCCCTCCGTCACGGACGCCGGCGGCACCGTTGAGAGCTACGGGCTGCTGGAGAAGACCGAGGCGGGATGGCTCTATGACGACGTCCGCAACGACCCCGCGGAGCTCTACCCGGCGACCTATTCCGGCCGCATAGGCTTCGTCTGTGAATACGGCAACTGACAAAAAGCCCGCCGAAAGGCGGGCTTTGCTGTTTAAGACGGGCCTCCGGCGGGGAGAATAGGCGCAGGGAGGCGATTTCTTGAAAGTATCGGAGATAATGAACAGCCACGTCGTCACCATCGACGAGCGCGAGCCGGTTATAGCCGCCGCGCGGCTTTTAAAGCGCATGAACCTGGGCGCGCTGCCGGTGACGGGCAGGGGCGGCGCGCTCACCGGGATGCTCACCGACCGCGACATCGCCCTGCGCTGCGTGGCCGCCGGCGCAGACCCGCGCGAGCTCACGGTGGGCGAGATAATGTCCCGCGGCGTCTACACCGCCGCGCCGGACGTGAGCGTGGAGGAGGCCGCCCGGCGCATGGGCCGCGGCCAGGTGCGCCGCCTGCCGGTTGTGGAAAACGGCCGCCTCGTGGGAATGCTTTCGCTCGCCGATATGGCGCGGCGCTGCAACATGGAGGCCGCCGCCGCGCTGGCCGACATATCGGGGAACATCCGCCGGCTGCGGGCGGAGGAGTGAGCGCCCGGCCGCGGGTTGCTTTGAACCGGTCGGAGGGGAAGCGCCTCGCGGGGTAAAGGCCGCCCGGCCTTATAGCCCCTCAGCCCCGGGAGTAGACGAACGCGTTGGGCAGCATCCGCCCCTCGGGCAGAGCCTGATTGGAACACCTGGTGACGGTTTCGCCGTCGTACCAGAGTATGGCGCTGGTGCCGCCGTCCAGGTTCATGGCCTGCATACAGTCGTGCCGCTCGAGGATGTCGGCGCACTCGGAAACGCTGACGCCGAGGGAGTCTATGAGCCGGCCCTCTATCACCAGCATCAGTATTTCGCCGCGGCTGCTCTGGCCAATGACCGCGCGGGGGTTGAGGCTGTCCCAGCCCCAGGTGTCGAGCCGCTCGCCGTCGACTATGAGCGCGGGGGTAAACTCCACTGCGTCGGTGGCGGCGGGGTCGACGGGCGCGGAGGCGTCTACTATATATATGTAATTATCCTCTCGCAGCTCCACCCGCTTGTAGCTCCAGCCCAGGTGGTCGCCCTGGCCGACGCCGTTGGACATGGCGTAGCCGTTTATCTCGCCGCCGGAGCCCGTGCCGCCCTCGTCGATAAACGCGCCGGCGGTCATGGCGAGGACGCCGTTGTGCGCTTCGGCTATCTCGCCGGCGGTCTGGCCGCGCTCTCCGAGGTAAGCGGAGTTCTCGATGCTGAGGCGGCTGGGGTCCTTGGCGACGGCCAGCACGCCGCGATAGCCGCTGCCGGAAACACGCAGCAGCAGTACGCGGTTGGGCGCGTCTATGGCCAGCACCTGCTCGCCCATGGTTGTGTATATGTCCGTGCCCTTGTCGCGCAGGCCGGCCTCGTTGATGTATATGCCCTCCCAGCCGTTGGCGAGGGCCTCGGGATGCCCGGCGAGATAGGCCTCCATGCTCTCGCGGTCGAGCTCCCAGAAGAGCTCGTAGAAGCCCTCCTCGGAGCTGGCGTCGACGATCCCGCCGCCCTCTCCGGCCCAGTCCCCGGCGGAGGAGTGCTCGGTCTGCTCCTGCTGCGCCTGGCCGCGCTGGGCCATGGCCTCGTCGATAACGCCGCGCGGGATGAAGGCCGTCGCCAGCCACTGGTGGTTCATGGTGTCCATGGCCGTCTGTATGTATATTGTGCGCCACTTGGCGATGAAGGGTATGTCCGAAAAGACGCAGAGGCAGTAGAGCGCGGCGAGCAGCGCGAGGATGAGGGCCAACAGCTTTGGCCAGCGCCGCCGCCTGCGCTCCCGGGGCGCGGCATGCGCCGGGCGGGCGTCTCCGAAGAGTTCAAGCTTGCTCACGGTGATGCTCCTAACTGGTGATGGCGAATATAATAGCACCGCCGCCGCGCCCTGTAAAGGGGCGGCGGCGTTTGTTTACAATAGCTTAACGCCGCGGTCACAAGACGCCCCGGAGGGCGGATTTGGCGGCCTGAGCGGGCATGTAAAGCGCTTTTGCGGCGAAAATGCCACAAAATGCCTGCCAAAGCCCCTTTCGCGCCCATAGTTTACGCAGATTTTACATGGCAAGGCTTTTCGACTTTACACAGGATATTTAGTTTATTAGGTGCCGGCAGACGCCGGCCCCACATCTGAAGACGTTCACAAATGAACGAAAAATTCTGTTGTAAGGAGAAAATGCTAAGATGAAAAAGACTCTTGCCATTATCCTCTCCCTCGTGCTCTGCATCGGCCTGCTGGCCGCCTGCGGCGAGGAGCCTTCCGAGGAGACCACCCCCGCTTCCGAGCCCGCCGAGACCGCTCCCGCTGAGGAGACCACTCCCGCCGAGGAGCCCGAGCAGGTTTCCGGCAACGTCACCCTGAACGGCTCCACCTCCATGGAGAGCGTCATCCTCGCCCTGATCGAGGGCTTCGCTGAGGTTCAGCCCGACGTCAGCCCGAACTACACCGGCAGCGGCTCCGGCGCCGGCATCGAGGGCGTCCTGGCCGGCACCTGCGACCTTGGCCTCGCCAGCCGCGCTCTCTCCGACGACGAGAAGGCCCAGGGCGCTGTTGAGAACATCATCGCCCTCGACGGTGTCGCCGTTGTCATCAACCCCGAGAACACCGTGACCGACCTGACCACCGAGCAGATCGCCCAGATCTTCACCGGTGAGATCACCAACTGGTCCGAGGTCGGCGGCGCCGACGGCGAGATCGCTGTCTTCGGCCGTGAGGCCGGCTCCGGCACCCGCGGCGCTTTCGAGGAGATCCTCGGCATCGAGGACGCCTGCGCCTACACCAACGAGTACAGCTCCACCGGCGACGTCATCGGCAACGTTGCCTCCAACCCGAACGCTATCGGCTACGCCAGCCTCTCCGCCGTCGATGAGAGCGTCGTCGCCGTCGCTGTCAACGGCGTTGTCCCGACCGAGGCCACTGTCGCCGACGGCACCTTCGCCATCCAGCGTCCCTTCGTGGTCGTCACCGTCGAGGGCACCGAGCTCAGCCCCGCCGCCCAGGCCTTCCTGGACTACGCCATGAGCGCTGATGTCGCCGACATCATCACCGCCGCCGGCGCCGTGCCCGCCAGCCTGGCTGCGTAAACCAAACATAAACTCAAGGCAATGGCCCCCACACTACTGGGGGCTATTGCCCTGTATAAAGCGCCCCGGGGGGTATATCGCATGGGCATGAGACCGCGCTCGCGTCCGCGCGATATACTCCCGGGAGAATCGAACAAGGGGAATCCACGTGAACGAAACGATTAAGAAAGGAGAGGGCAATATGCAGACCTCGTCCAAGGCCACGACGGACGAAATAGGCGCCGAGAGCGTCTATACGGCAGACAAGCCCGTAGAGAGCATCGACTCCAAGCGCGGAGTGAAGGACGTCATGGAGACCGTCATGAAGGGCGTCTTCGTCGTCTGCGGCCTGGTGGCCATCGCCTTCGTGCTCATCATATCCATCTACCTCATCATCTCCGGCATCCCCGCGATCCGCGAGGTCGGCCTCTGGAACTTCCTCGCCGGAACCAACTGGGAGCCCGCCCACAAGACGGATCCCTCCTTCGGCATCCTTCCCATGATACTCACCAGTATCTACGGCACCGCGGGCGCGATTGTGATAGGCGTGCCGATAGGCTTCCTCATGGCCGTCTTCCTCAGCAAGGTCGCAAACAAGAAGGTCGCCTCCATTATACGCGAGGTCGTCGACCTGCTCGCCGGCATCCCCAGCGTCGTCTACGGCCTGGTCGGCATGATGGTCCTCGTCCCGGCGATACGCGAGACCTTCAACCTCGCCGCGGGCGACAGCCTCCTGGCCGCCATAGTCGTGCTGGCCATTATGATACTGCCGAGCATCATCTCCGTTAGCGAGACCGCGCTCAACGCCGTACCGCGCGAGTATGAGGAGGCTTCCCTCGCCCTCGGCGCGACGGAGCTCGAGACCTACTTCCGCGTCAGCGCCCCGGCGGCCAAGAGCGGCATCGCCGCCGCCGTCGTCCTCGGCGTCGGCCGCGCGATAGGCGAGGCCA
>CALWYR010000147.1 GCA_944385805.1 uncultured Oscillospiraceae bacterium | reverse complement strand
GCTTCACGAGCTCGTAGTGCCCCTCCCAGCCCTCGTACCAGAAGCCGTCGTTGTAGTTGGAGTTGCCGTCGAAGCTCACGCGGAACCAGTCCTTGTAGGGCGAGTCCCACTTCCTTTCCTGTACGTCGCGGAAGGCCCAGAAGCCGCGGCCGACGTGGTTGAAGACGGCGTCGAGGATAACGCGGATGCCCGCGGCGTGAAAGGCCGCGACCAGCTCGCGCAAATCGTCGTTCGTGCCCAGGCGGCAGTCCACGCGGCGGTAGTCGCGCGTGTCATATCCGTGCGCGTCGCTCTCAAAAACGGGGTTCAGATAGACCGCGCCGCAGCCAAGCCGCGCGATGTGCGGTATCCAGTCTCTTATTTTCAGCAGCCTGTGCTCCTGCGCGCCGTCGTTGACCCAGGGCGCACCGCAGAGGCCGAGCGGATAGAGCTGATAGAATACGCTCTCGTTGTACCACATAGCAGTCCCTCCAATCGTGCGTACCCGGCTATTATAGCACAGCGGGAGGGCTTTTTCCATCGGCAAAAAAATTTGCGGTACTATGCAGCCAGTTAATTGTTTTTCGCTTTCGGATGCGCTATTGTCATTATATATGAAGATATGGTAGAATCAGAAAGAGGTAATGGCATTGAAGAAACTCCTTGCGCTGCTCGTGTCGGCAGCCCTCTGCCTTGCGCTGCCCGCCTGCGGCGCGCCGGAGAGCGCCCCCTCGCCCAGCGCAGAGCCGCCGGCGACTCCCGCGCCCATCCACCGGGGCACGGAGCTGGAAATGGGCGGCAGCCTGAGCACCGGGGACTTCGTCATGAGTTTCGACGCGCTGGAGCTCGTGCCCGAGTTCACCTACGACACCAGCGACATCTCCAGCAATTCCATCTGGGTCGAGCCGGGCTACATGCTGCTGATACTGCGCGGCACATTCGAGAACCTCTCCGACCGGGTCATCAGCACCGACAGCTTCAAGATAACCGTCTCGGTCAACGAGCTCTATTTCACCGACAGCGGGCGCGTCCGCTTTGAGCTGCTGCCCAACTTCGGCGGCGAGAGCGAACCGGGCAGCCGCAGCGAATACGTCGTCTACATCTATCTGCCCGAGCAGATGACGGACCTCTTTGAGACCGCTGCCTTCGACATCTATTTCAACGACGACTACAGCCGGCCGGAGCTCCTGCTCCCCGTGGACGGGGAGCCCTATATCGGGGCCGACCACCGCTGCTATCTCATCACCGGCCTGCGCGAGGCCTGAATCAGCTTTTTCATCCCTCCTGAACGAGGGGCGTCCGCCGCCCCCACGGCTGGCGCCCCTTGCTCTTTATCTCACCGCATGAAAGGACAAGTGATTTCAAAGATGAAAAAGACCCTATCCGCCCTGCTGGCAGCAGCCCTGATAATAAGCCTCTGCCCAATATCCGCCCTGGCGGATACTCCGGAGAGCGGCGTGTATACGGGATATGACCCGGTGAGCGGTGAATTGAGCGGGGTTATCTCGCCGGTTTACGACAGTGAAAATGATATGTATGTCTGCACCATTCCCGAGCAGTACGGCGCGAGCGCGTACTATTTCTGCGCCGAGGGCGACACCTGCGAGCCGGGAAGCAGCGAACCCGCACCCATCCGCGTGCAAAAAACCAGTTCCAGCAACGTTTACAGCATAAGCCTTAACCCCGCTTTCCCTCAACAAGATAACGACCGCGGCGTGTTGCAAATTAAGCACGCGGACGGCAGCACTACCGTTTTGCTTATCGTCTACGAATCCACCGAGTCCAACGACGACAGGGCTCCAATCGGCCCTCATGAGGACTATCAGCCCGCAGCGTTTGAATACAATGGCCGCACCTACTATCTTGGCATTTCTCTGGGCGGCAATTCTCAGCCGGAAACCACATCCGGCATTGGTTCTCTGGCCTCCGATGTGCAGGATCTTAGATTTGTCATGGGTTTCTGGACGAAGGAAGGCGAGAGCGGCTATATAAAGGAGGAAGGAGACACCTATCTCAACCAGCTGCTTAGCGCTTTCGAGGACGGCAGCTTTAATATAGAGCTTGTCCCCACTGTCGAGAGCTCAAATATCGTTCCTGAGCTGGTCGCCTCTGAAAGTAACTGGCCTGTCAGCAGGACATGGCGCTTTACCGGCGACAATCGCGGCACGTGGATATTCCGAGCCAGCGCCGAGCTGAAGGACGGCACAAAAGTACAGTCCCAGACGCTATTCACCTGGGAGGCGTATGACGCTGTCATAGCCAGCTCCGAAGATGTCGATAGCGTTGAGTCTATCAACAAATGGCTGAACGAGCAGGCCGTAGATTTTGACAGCACGACGGCCTATATCGTGAACCTTGAGGCAGAAGAATACTCCGGGCTCATCAATGTTCCTGAGGGCATCAATGAGCTGCACATAAGCGGTGCGCAAGACGGCGGCACAACTCTGCGCGGCGGCATCAAATTCGCCTCCGGCACTCATGCAATAAGCAATATTTCCTTTGTTGGAGCGGGACGTTCTGAGCAGTACAGTGGTGGAGAGCCCAATTACGCTATCTATGGCAACGGAAGATGCGGTACGAACTACTACCGCTGCACGTTTACCGGCTATTATCACGCAGTTCACAATGGGAACGGCTTTTCCGCCTTTGGCGGCGGCGAGTACTCCCGGTTTTATCAAAACAATGTCGGCATATACATTGACGCTGCCGACGGCCTCGGCGGCATGAACAACTATCTGACCAACGCAACATTTGAGGAAAACCATGTGGCTATTGAATTAGCCAGCTTCTTCGTGGATGTGCCGCCCCGCTCTTATGTGATATCGGACACTCTTTTCAAGAACAACGACATAGATGTTCGTAACCACAGCGGCCGCAATTTCTTCCTTCCTGGCAACATCTTTTATCACGAGAAGTCAAGTATTTTCGACTTGCTTGATTTTTACGCTCCTGAGTTCGACAACTGTGGCGATCTAAGAAATATGGTATACGCATATTTTAGATACGGCTTCTTTTCTGAGATTACCCGCGCTGAAGAGAGCTCGCGCATTGAAATCTGGGATGACGAGTTCGGCATGTCCAATGCCGACGCAAGCTCTACCCCAATTCCGTTCAGCGAGCTGGATGGCAAAAACATCACCCTTATTGATACTGAGCATAACGACGAGCGGCTGGCTTCTTTCACTTTCCCCGCTGCGGCTTCTTCGGGCAATGGCGCTGCTGCGCTGGCGGAGGATGCGGGGGCGGAGGAGTTCTTTGACCCCACGGTTGAGATAGAGCGCGGGGAGGGGAGCATCTCCATCACCATCAACGAAATCCCCGGCGGGCTCGCGCCTATAGTCACCGTCCCCTGCGGCGAGGACTGGGACGGCGCCTCGGTCAGCTTTGGCGGCGCGGAGATAGCCTCCGAGTTCGCCGGCGGCGAGGTCAGCTTCACCGCCGAGTCCGGCGGCACCTACGTCATAACGCGCGAGAGCGCGCCGGTCTACGTCCCGCCCGTGAGCCTGCCCGAGGCCGAAGGCGAGCCCGAGGACGAGCCCTCCGCGCCGGATTTTACCGACGTGCCCGAGGACAGCTGGTACAGCTCCGCCGTGGAATACGTCTGCGAGGCGGGGCTCATGGAGGGCACCGGCGCGGCGTCCTTTGAGCCCGAGGCGAGGCTCACCCGCGCCATGTTCTGGACCATACTCGCCCGCGCCGGGGGCGAGACCGTCAGCGGCTCCGGCTGGAGCGAGGCCGCCCGCGAGTGGTCGCTCGCCGCCGGGATCTCCGACGGCACGGACGCCAACGGCGTCATCACCCGCGAGCAGCTTGTCACCATGCTCTGGCGCTGGTTCGGCGAGCCCACCGCCGCGGGCACGCTCGACGCCTACCGCGACGCCGCCGAGGTCAGCTCCTGGGCCCGCGCCGCAATGGCCTGGGCGATAGAGAACGGCGTCATAACCGGCGTCGGCGGCGCGACGCTCGACCCGCGGGGCACAGCCACCCGTGCCCAATGCGCCGCCATCCTCATGCGCAGCCTGTGACGCTGAGAAAATAAACAGGGCCGGTCACATTTCGTGACCGGCCTTTTTGCCGATTATACCGCTGCTCCGTCGCCGCTTACTCAGCCTCGAAGGAATCCTTGCCGAGGCCGCAGACGGGGCAGACCCAGTCCTCAGGGACCTCTTCCCAGGGGGTGCCGGGGGCGACGCCGTTGTCGGGATCGCCGACAGCGGGATCGTAGACGTAACCGCAGGGGCAGACGTACTTCATTGTATTTGCTCCTTTCACGAGTGAATAGTTAAGAGTGAATAGTGAAGAGTTGTGGAGTTGCCGAATTTGCCAATTCGGCAACATTTTTGAAATAGGGCGGGGCAGGGCCCCGCCCGGGGGCTCAATTACTCGCCGAAATACCTTTTCAGCAGGCCGGCGAAGGCACGGCCGTGGCGGGCCTCGTCGCGGGCCATCTCGTGGACGGTGTCGTGGATGGCGTCGAGATTGAGCTGCTTGGCGAGCTTGGCGAGCTCGGTCTTGCCGGCGGTGGCGCCGTTCTCGGCCTCAACGCGC
>CALWYR010000146.1 GCA_944385805.1 uncultured Oscillospiraceae bacterium | reverse complement strand
GCTCGATGGCGGGGTTTACGCTGAGCAGCAGCGTCCCGGCCGTCTCCTGCGGCGCGGCGAGCTCCTGCGCGGGCAGGCTCTCGGGCGGGACGGAGGCCGTGCCGCTCTCCCCGCACCCGGCGAGGACAAACATAGCGGCGGCAGCGGCGGCGATACCTATCGTTTTGACGTTGAGCTTCTTCATTTAAGTCATCTCCTTAATTTATGTGTGTTTCGCGCTTTGTTTTTCGCTTACACCCATAGATTACGGAGCGGCCTCCCCCAAACCGGGGTCGGCGGGAAAATTTTTTTGAAAAAGTTTTTATGATGAGTTAAGCGCCCCCGCTCAAGACTGAGCGGGGGCGCTTTTTCATGGGGAATCGGATGAATTTCTTCATGCCGCAATGCCGCAGCGCATCAGGATAGCGGCGCACTGGGCTCTCGTCGCGGCGCCCTGCGGCACCAGCGTGGTCGAGGTCACGCCGGTGATGATGCCGTTGTCAATGGCCCAGGCCATCGCCGTGGCCGCCCAGCTGTTGACACTGGCGGCGTCGCTGTAGCCGCTCAGGGTCGCGTCGGTCGTCGGCTCGCCGGCGAAGCGCCAGAGCATGGTCACGAGCTGCTCGCGGGTGATGCGCCCGTTCGGGTCCGCGCCGTCGCTCACGCCGCTCTCCACCGCCCAGGCGCGGGCGGTTTCGGCCCAGCTCGCGCCGGTCACGGTCTCGCCGTCCATGCGCGCCAGCACGGCGCAGAACATGGCGCGGGTCAGGCCCGCGTCAGGCTCAAAGGTCGTGGCCGAAGTGCCCTCCATGAGCCCGTTCGCGTAAACGTAGGCGACCGCGTCAGAGTACCAGACCTCCGCGGCCACGTCGGTGAACTCGGGCTCGGACGGCCCCTCGCCATCTGTCTCCGGCGGCAGCTCCGGCAAGACGGCGGGCGGGACATAGTCCGGGTTCCTCTCTCCGCAGCGCTCGCAGGCCGCCAGCCTGCCGTCCTCGCCAAAATCGTGGCCGAGCGCCGGTATTGCCTCCGTATAGCTCAGGCCCTCGCCGCTGTACGTGTATTCACCCGCCTCCGTGCAACCGGGCCGGAGCGTCTCCGACAGGGCGTAGTTGCCCGCCGCCAGGCGGTACGTGCCTCCCTCGCCGACCTCGAAGGTCACGCTCCCACCTTCCAGCTCTGCTCTTTCCACGCGCCCGCCGTGGAGGACGGAGACGGCCTCCGCCTCCGTGTCAAAGGCGACGCGCAGGCGCGGGCGCTTTTCGCTGAGCACCGGGCTGTCCGCCACTGTCACAAGCACGCTGCCGTCGTCCTCCTTTTGGACGGTGACCTCGGCGTCAAAATAGCCGCTGTCCGCCAGCGCCCCCGTGCAGAGCAGTGCGGCGGACATGAACAGGCAAAGCAGGAATTTCTTCATTATGCCCCCTCGCTTTCCGCGTCGAATATCCAGCTGTACACCTCGTCGCCATCCTCATCCTGCACGGCCAGCTCCAAGTCCGTTCCGCGCCCATCGAATGACGCGCCGTCCAGCAGCAGGCCGCCGGGGAACAGCGTCTCGTCAGCCGGGTCAAGCGCCACACGCTCCGCCTCCGCGCCGACGCCGATGAGGGCCGCGTCCCAGTCCGGCGCCGGGACGGCCGTATCACTGTAGCCGAAGCTGTACAGCAGGCAGCCCGCGAGCCCGCTGGGCGAGAGGTAGCGCAGGCTGAGGTCGGCGTTGTGCTTGTTTTCATTGTTGTCCGCCGGGTGGTCAAGGTAATTGCCGGAGGCGTATACAGGCTGGTTGGCGGAGATATCCTTGTTGCCGTTGTTGCCGTTGATGAAGTCGCAGTGGTAGATGCGGTAGTCATAGGCCGCTGTGTCCGCTCTCATGTTAGTGATCTCAACGCCGCTCTTGCAGCTTATGAACGCGCTGTCGGATACGGCGAGCTCCGTGAGGCTGGTTTTCTGGAGCTTTTCACAGTCGAGCTTCAGCGCGCTGTCGTTCTCGTAAAACAGGCAGTTATTTATATTGTATCCCATCGACGACACGCCACGGGCATCAACCGCGGTATCGTAGCCGTGGAATGCGCAGTGGGATATGTTGAGCGCGTTCGCGCCGTTCACATACAGCGCCGTATCCTTTTTCTCATCGGATTCGAACATCACGTTGTTGATGACGAGCTGCGTGCCGCCGGTGTAGGTCAGGGAGCGCAGGCGCGTGTGCTGCGGCGTGTCCGTCGCCTGGCCATAGCCGCCATAGCCCCTGAATATGATGTCAAAGTCCGCTCCGTCGGCGTCGATCTTGATGTCCCCGTAGTCCGCCGGCAGGAGGTCAAAGTAGACGCCCAGGATCTTTTGCCCCGCCAGGCTCTCCTCGAGCCCGTCCAGCCGCGCTTGCAGTTCATCCTGCGTGTCGATGCCTTCCGCGGCGCAGTCGATGTAGATATCCGAGGGGAAGATGTCGTGCATTATTTTAAATTTCAGCGTCACCCTGCTGTCGTCCCAAAGCGTCACCGCCGCCGTGAGGTTGGCCTCTCCCTTCACGCGGTTGAGGTACGGCTCGGCGTACCAGCGGCCGTTCCCGCTGCTGGAAGTGATGCGGCTGATATAGTCCTTGTTCGCGGTTATCTCCTCTTTACCGAAGGTCACGGACTTGATGATCTGACTGCGCAATCCGGCGTCCACTTCGCTCTTGCCCGTGTTTTCAATATTTTCGAACACCGTCACGGCGAAGGTCGCGAAGGGAAACTCGTTCTCCTGGCTGTCAAACTGGCTCTCCTCCAGCGGCCACAGCGCGGAGTCAATGTCCGCCACAGCGTCAGTGCTTGCCTCATACATACCCAGTACGACC
The DNA here is from genome assembly GCA_944385805.1 of uncultured Oscillospiraceae bacterium. Classification (GTDB taxonomy): domain Bacteria; phylum Bacillota; class Clostridia; order Oscillospirales; family Oscillospiraceae; genus Scatomorpha. The sequence goes on along the minus strand of CALWYR010000146.1, from coordinate 645 downwards.
GTATATTCTTTGTTATAATAAGTCAGCGTGTGTTTATTGGACATATCGCTGTCCGCCGACGCGCCCGCCGGCAAAAGCGCACAGAGCATCAGCAAAACCAGCAATATCGCCGCGAATCTCCTGCTCACAGCTGTTCCCTCCCGGATACTATAATCGCAATAATAATAGCACGGCGGCGCCGGCAAATCAACATCCGCGGCAAAATATGCCCGTTCACATTTCCGCCAATCCCCCTCTTGCGCCAAATTCTGCCTTACGCATAGCGCCTGCCAATCTGCGGATACTAATTCCTGCACATAGAAACAAAAGCAGGAGGTATTCCAAATGAAAGCCACCGGTATTGTCAGGCGCATCGACGACCTTGGCCGCGTCGTAATCCCGAAGGAAATCCGCCGCGCCATGCAGGAGTTGGGCGGAAAAGTTAGATAAACATTGAGGTTTCGGGCGAAATGTGGTATAATAGGATTAACAAATATGGGGGTACATACTATGAAGGACAATAACTCTTTGCAGCTTTTTGAGGACCAGCCTATACGCTCCGCTTGGGACGCGGAAAAGGAAGAGTGGTACTTCTCTATCGTGGACGTTGTGGCCGCGCTGACGGGCTCGGAAAACCCGCGCCGGTATTGGAGCGACTTAAAGCGC
>CALWYR010000145.1 GCA_944385805.1 uncultured Oscillospiraceae bacterium | reverse complement strand
GCAGCGGCGAGCACGACCGTCACCGGGGCCGCATCCCGGCAGCGATGCCGCGCCAGCGGCGAGCGGGGTTGGAGCGTGCGGGACGTGGTTTGACAGCGGTGGGCGTTGGGTTGTGGCCGCGGGGTTGCAGCGGTGATTGTTTATAAGGTGGGATGGTTAGCGGGACGGTGCCCGGCGGCAACCCAGGTACGGCGTCGCAAATCAGTAAGCGGACCCGTGTTCATGCTAGCACCCCCATAGCAACCCCGGTGCAATGCCGCGGAGCGGCGAGCTAGGGCGGTCGGTTGGTTGCTTACGCTCGACTCCAGCGGGTAGCGTCCCGCAACCCCAGCCGCGACGTCGGCTCGCGGGCGGGCGCGGCTGAGCGCCCTGTTGCGTCCCGCGTCCAACGTTAGTGCGTTGGTAGAAGCCCAAAAGTCACCACGCGGCGCCACGACGCACCGCAACCCCCCGACCGGCAGCAAAGCGCCTTTTCCTTTCGGGGAGTCTGAGGGACGCTTTCTTTTGGCGCAGCAAAAGAAAGCGTCCCTCAGGAAGAAGGTATAAGTTAAGGACAAGCCTAAGTAAGCGGCGCAAGCCATGGAGTGCGTCCCCTCAGGGAATAGGGTTAAGTTTAAGGCCAGGCCTGAATACACCGCTCCGGCGGGAGGACGCCGTCCTCACTTGACATCCCTCCACCCCCGGGGGTATAATCCGAACTAAAATGACACCCCCGCCGGAGGCACAAAATGAGAAACTACGACGGCTATTACGACGACTACTACGAGCCGCCCCCGCGGTATTACCGGCGCAGGCGGCGTTTTCGCATCGGGCCGATTATATTCTTCCTGCTGCTTGTGCTGGCGCTGGTCTTTGTCTGGCGCTTTACGGACGGCTTCACGCGCTTTACGCCGCCGGATCTGAAGAACGTGCAGGACGAGTTTGCCTACTCGCTCGACTCGCTGGCCGCGGAGATAAGCCCGGAGATGCGCGTGGACGAGTGCGGCGTGGACTACATGGCGCAGCTCGAGCAGCTCGCGGGCGAGGAGCCGGAGCTCGCCGACAGGCTCGGCTTCATCGCCGACCACCTTGAGATTTACCCGGAGGAGGCCGTGAAGACGGCCCTGCAGGGCGGGGAAAAGCTCGACTTCGCGCTGCTGATGCCCTTCCGCGGCGAGGACGCGGGCGGCGTCAACGCGGTCATAACCGCCGACGCGGGCGAGATACCCTACCTCATACAGTACGACACGCGCTGGGCCTACCACGCCTACGGCAGCAGCGTCATGGGCATCACGGCCTGCGGGCCCACCTGCCTCTCTATGGCCGCAATCGGCCTCACGGGCGACAAGAGCGTCACCCCGGCGCGCGTCGCCGACTACGCAGAAAGCGCCGGGCACTATGTGGACGGCGCGGGCACGGCCTGGTCGCTCTTCAACGAGGGCGCGGAGGCGTTCGGCCTGCGCGGCGTGGCCGTCGGCGTCGATGAGAAGGACATGAAGGCGCGGCTCGACGAGGGCCAGGTGCTGATTGCCAGTATGCTGCCCGGCGACTTCACCACCAGCGGGCACTTCGTCGTCATCGCGGGCTACGGCTTCTTCGGCTTCAAGGTCTACGACCCCAACAGCGTCGCCCTCAGCAGCCGCTCCTGGCGCTACGACAAGCTCGCGCCGCAGATAGCCCAGCTCTGGAGCTTCACCGCCGCCCCGGTCAGCGAGAGCCCGGCGGCCGAGAGCCTCGCGGGCACGCTCTGGTACGCCGACTGCGAGGAGTTCATCACCCTGCGCGCCGAGCCCAACGTGAACGCCGCCGCCCTAACCACCATCCCCAAGGGCGGGCAGATGACCTACGTCAGCGCCGCCGGGGACTTCACCTGCGTGGAGTATCAGGGGCAGCGCGGGTATGTGCTCAGCAGCTATATCGCCCGCGTGGAGGAGACGGGCTGACGCCCGCGCGGGAGCGATACTTATATTAATAGGAGGGGGCCTCTTTTGCCATGCAAAAGGGGCCCCCTCTTAGCTGCGGTATGAGGTTGTCTCAAGCTCAGATAAAGGTCTCCGGCTCACGGCGGGCGGCGCAGTCCTTTTTCAGCTTCGTGCGCACCGCGGCGAGCAGCACGGGGTTGAGAGCGCGCGCGTAGTTGGGACAGGTGAAGACGCAGTGCATACAGGTGACGCACTTGCCGTTCTCCGTCTTCCAGGGCGCGTCGGCGGGGATGGCCCCGACGGGACACTCGCGGGCGCATTTGCCGCACTTTACGCAGCGCTTGCGGTTCGCGGACGGGTGCAGCGGCACGCCGCCGTACTCCTTGTACGGGCGCTTCCCGGGCAGGGCGGGCTCGGTGAAATCATCGGCCCCGAGCTTGGCGCGCACGGCCGCTCCGAACAGGGCCATTGCCTCGCGGTCGGCGGCGTCGGGGCGTCCGGCCGCTATCTCGGGCACCATGGAGTGGCGCGCGACAAAGGCCCCGCCGGCGATTACGCGAAAGCCGCGCGCCTTCACGCAGTCGGCCAGCTCGAGCAGGGCGTCGTCATAGTCGCGGTTGCCGTAGACGGCCAGCACCACGGCGCAGGCCCCATTGCCGCTGACAGAGCGCAGCGCCTCGGCAAAGACGCCGGGTATGCGCCCGCCGAAGACCGGGGCCGCGAAGCAGACCACGTCGCGCTCGCCGAAGGCCAGCGCCTCGGCCCGGGAGCTGAAATCGATGTCGCGGCTCTCGGCGGCTATGCCGTCGGCCACGGCGCGGGCCACCGCGCGGGTGGAGCCGCCGGGGGAGAAATAGAGCGCGGAGCAGCTGGAAATAAGCATATTACGCCTCCAAAATGATGATTGACACCATTTTAGCACGTGCGGCGGCGCATTACAAGCGCTCAGTAGCCGCCGGCCAGGCGGCAGATATGCGCGCTGCCCGAGACGGTGCTGATGGCCGCGCCCAGCTCGGTGTAATAGGTCTCGTACTCCTCGTGATAGGCCGTCACGGCCTCTATGCTGGCGTCGAGCGCGCTGTCCAGGGCGCCGTCGGCGGCAGCGTCGAACTCCCTTATGAACTCGGAGCGGTACGTGGGGCTGAGGCCGTACTCATCGAAAACCGTCGACCACTCCGTGCCGTCCGGGCGGGTGTGGCTCTGGCTCTGCTGCAGCTCAACGCTGCGCTCCATGGCGGCCTGAACGTAGGAGCGCACGGGCTTCATCTCCGCCGCGCCGTCCGGCCGGGCGGAGTTGACCATGGAGGCCAGCAGGCAGCTCATGTACCACTGGAAGTTGAAGCTGTTGGAGTCGACCGCGTCGCCGAACTCCCAGTTGGCGGCGGAGAAGAGGCTGAAATCGAAGCCCATGCCGGCGGTCATGTGGATGGTCGGGCTGTCCTGCCCGGCCAGCGCGCCGGAGTTTACCCAGGTCATGGGATAGCCCGCCACGGTCTCGGGTACGGAATACTCAGCCGTGCCCGCCGGCAGGCCCATGAGCACGGCGGTGTCGCTCTCCGTTATGGCGTAGAGCGCGCCGTCGGCGGCAAGCTGAAGGACGCTGAGCACGCCGTCGCCGGTCTCGCTGTTGTTGGCGACGAAGCGCACGCCGGGCAGGCGCCAGTCGAGGGCGGAGAAGGGCGTCTCCTCGGGATAGACGACGGCGGCGAGCGAGCCGCAGCCGTCAAAGGCCCCGGACTCGACCTCGGGGCTGCTGAAGGCGTAGACGACGGCCAGGCCGCCGCAGTTTGAGAAGGCCCCGGCCTCTATATGCTCCACGTAGACGGGCAGGAAGACGTACTCGATGCCGTCGAGCCCGCCGCAGGCCCCCGCGGCGATGCCCGTGACGGGGAGCTCCTCTATCATGTCCGGCATGGAGAAGGAGGCCGATTCCGTGCCGGTGAAGCCCGTGAGCACCACGCCCTCGCCGTCGAAGGCGTAGTGCCAGCCGTCCTCGGTGACGCCGTCGGCCTCAAGAGGCTCGGTCACGCCGAGGGTCTCCTGCGGCGTTGTCTCGTCGGCGGGGAGCAGCACCGGGGCGGACTGGGCGGAGCCGGGGCCGGTGTGCTCGCCGCTGATGGCCGGCCCGTCCCTGCCTGTGAGCGCGCTCGTGACGCCGATGGCCAGGACCACCAGCGCGGCGGCGGCGCCGGCGATGATATACTTTTTGTTGAGGCGCTTTTTGCCCCCGTCCGTCCCGCCGCCGCTGTCGGCGCCGCCGCCCCCGCCGTCTGCCTCGTCCCCGTCCGCGACCTGCGGCGGGTCGGCGTAGAGGACGGTGCTGAAGGCGTCCATGCTCTGCGGGCGGCGCTGGGGCTGTACCTCGAGGCCCCAGAGCAGCGCGTTCTCCTGCCGCAGGCTCAGCTTCGCGCCGTATTCCGTGGGGCGGCGCAGGCTGTCGTTTTCCAGCCGCTCGAGCGCGTGCGGCGGCGTGACGCCGGTGACGCAGTAGTAGATGGTGGCCGCGAGGGCATAGACGTCCGTCCACGCGCCCTGCCCGGAGGTTATGTACTGCTCGACCGGCGCGAAGCCGTGCTTGACCATCACGGGCGTCTCCCCGGCGGCGTAGCGCGCGCTGCCGAAGTCGATCAGCTTTAGGCTGCCGTCGGGCATCCACATGATGTTGTCCGGGCTGATGTCGCGGTGTATGACGCCGCTGCGGTGCAGCGCGTTGAGGTCGGCGATGAGCGGCTCGACGCGCTTGAGGAGCACCTGCGCCGGGATGCGGCCCAGCGTGCGCACCTTCGTATAGAGCGGCACGCCGTCGAGGTACTCCATGACCATGTAGGCCGTGCCGTTGGCGCGGAAGAAGTCGGAAACGCTGACGATGCTGCCCAGCTCGTCCTGCCTGGCCAGCAGCCGCGCCTCGTTGAGGAAGCTGTCCTGGGTTTCGCGCAGCGCCCTCTCCGTGCCGGGCAGGGGTTCGATGGAGACGCCGTCGGTCGAGCGGCGCGCGCAGTGGCGCGGGAAGCACTCCTTTATGGCCACGCGCCGGTTGAGGTCGGGGTCGAGGCCGATGTAGGTGACGCCGAAGCCGCCCTGCCCGAGCGCCGCGCCGGTTATGTAGCGGTGCAGCCCGCCGCCGTCGAGCACCGTGCCCGCCGGGAGCTGGCCCGGCCCGGGAGTCCAGACGGTGCGCCGCCGGCAGCTTGGGCAGCTGTCCCCCGAGGCAGGGGTCATGCAGTAGGGACAATAGCTCATGGTTATCCTCCTGTTCTCTCCGCTTCTATGCTCTGTGCGGGAGTTATCTCCTGCCCGGCGCGGCCCGTGAGCGCCGGGCCGGCGCGGGCATTATAATCAGAAATAACTATACCACCCCGCCGCTCCCCGCCGGTCTAACTCGTTTCCGGGCGGCGAAGGCCGCCGCGGCGAGCATCAGCGCGAGCATGGCGAGGTTCACGTACACCACCACGCAGTCGGAGACAAAGCGCAGCGTGCGCGAGTCGGGCGCGACGGCGAGGGCGCAGGCCAGGGCCAGCGCGGCGGCGGCCAGGGAGGTCAGCGCCCGCGGCTGGAGGAAGCGCGGCAGCCCGGGGCGGCTTCTGGCCTTCAGCGCCAGCCGCGCCAGCCGGGAGGCGGCCATGAGCGAGAAGGCGGCCAGCACGAAGTCGGAGAGCACCCAGAGCGCCGTCACCAGCGCCTCTATGCGCTCGGCCACGCCGAAGAGGCTCGTGTTGCGCACCAGCGCGAAGAAGGGGGAGGTGAGCGCCGCCGAGAGCTCGGGGCCGAAGCGCCCCAGCACGCAGGCGCATATCGCGCCGAGCAGCAGGCATTCCCGCGCCGACCAGGCGGCCATCGCGCGCGCCCGGCGCTCTATCGGCTCGCCGCACTCGAGCAGCGGCACGTTGACCAGAGCGAAGCCGACCGTGCCCAGCGCGTCGAGCGCTCCCAGCGCAAGCCCGGGCGCGTCCGCGGGCGAGACGGGCAGCAGCTCGCGCCAGTCGAGCTGCGCCAGCCCCACGCCGACTATCGGCAGCAGCGCCAGTATCAGGAGCGGGCGGAAGAGCTCCGCCGCCCGCGCGAGCCGCCTCACGCCGCCCAGAGCGCCCAGCAGCCCCACGCCCAGCCCCACGGCCACGAAGGGCCGGGGCGAAGCCCCGGTGTAGATGGTGTAGATAAAGCGCGAGGCCGCGCTGCGAACGGCAAAGCCCGCGTAGAGCGCCAGCCAGAGAGCGTAGAGCGCCAGCAGCGCCCGGCCCAGCCGCGGCAGGGCGCGGAGGATGACCTCGCCGAGCCCCTCGCCCGGTCCCTTGGAGCGCAGCGCCGCCGACACCGGCAGCGCGATGAGCGCGCAGAGCGGCGCGGCCAGCAGCGGGCAGAGCCAGCCCGCGTGAGAGGCGTACCGGGCCGCCGCGCCGGGCAGCAGGCGCGTCGCCGGGCTCAGCAGCGCGACAAAGCTCAGCGCCTGTATCTGCCGCCTTGTGGGCTCCCTCATGCCGCCGCCTCCCCGAAGGGCGAGAGGGCGTACTCGCGGATGTTGACTATTTCGGCGGCGCAGCTCACGTCAAAGCGCAGCCCGGAGAGAGCCTCGTCCCAGCTCCCCAGCGCGGCGAAGCGAGCCGGGTCGCGCGTCTCTACCACGCGGCCGAGGCCGAGGAAATCCGCGCCGGAGCCCGCGCAGGCGGCGAGCGCCGCCTCCAGCCAGCCGCGGACGGCCTCCGCCAGCTCGCCCTCGAGGGCCGCGGCCGTCTCGGCGGAGCCGAGGTCAAGCCCGACAGGGGCTTCCGTTACCATCGCCCGCGCCGCGGCGGAGACCTCCAGCCGCGCGAGGGAGCCGTCCCGCGCCCAGACGGGGTTCAGCTCCGTCTCCACGCCAGCGAGCTCGCAGACCACGCCGCCGGGAAGTGCCGTGAGCTCCGCGCCCGGCCCGCCGAGGAAGATCCCCGTGCCGCGCGCCGCCGCGCCCGTGAGGAAGATAGCCGGGCCGCCGGGTACCAGCGCGGCATAGCCGGCCGGGACGGGCTCGCCGCCCTCGAGCTCTATCGCCGCGGCCAGCGCCGCGCCGGAGCCGGTCAGCGCGCGGGCGGCGTCCGCGCAGGTGGGCACACGGCCCGCGCCGGAGCGCCTCATGCGCTCCGCGAGCGCGTCAAGGGCCGCGAAGACGTCCTCGGGCGCGCTCTTGCCGGCCACCAGCTCCGCCGCGCGCGCCCCGCGCAGGACGTAGAGCTCGGTGTCGAGCCTCAGCTCGCGGCTGCGCGCCATGGCGTCGAGCCAGCGCGCGGTCTCCGCGGCCGCCCCCTCGCCGAGCACGACGGCGCCCGTGCCGGAGAAAAAGAGGCTCGCCGCCCCGGCGCTCTCGGACAGGGCGCGCATGGCCTCGTCGAGGCTCGCGCCCTCGGCGCTCAGGCGCAGCGGCTCCCGGCCGGAGGCGTCCGCGCCCGTGGCCACGGAGACGGTCACGCCCCCGGGGCCGCTGTCTATGCCCAGGGCCTGCACCACCTCGAGCGACTCGATGTCGCGGTAGTTTGCGTATATGCTCCGCGCGCAGCCGCCCAGCGCGGGCAGCGCCAGCGCCAGGAGCAGGGCGATGATTCTGCGCATAGTCCCTCCTATTTCTGCCGCCGCCGGTTCCAGCCGGCCAGATGCCGCGAGCGGCGCTTGTTGGCGGCGTTGGGCCGCTTTATGAGCACGCGGGCGAGAGCGCCGGAGTCCGAGCCGGTGAAGGGCGCGGTGTAGCTCTCGCCGAAGCTCTCCAGCCCGGCGGTATACCATATTATAATAGCCGCGCCCGTGACCACGCCGTAGAGCCCCAGCGCCGCCGCCAGCGCCACCAGCGCCAGCCGCGCGAGCCGCACGGCCCCGCCCAGGTCCTGGCTGGGCATGGTGTAGCCGCATATCCCGGAGAGCGCGACGACTATCACGGCAATCGGCGAGACGACCTTGGCCTCCACCGCGCTCTGCCCGACGATAAGCGCGCCGATGATGCTGGCCGTCTGCCCCACGGGGTCGGGCAGGCGCAGCCCCGCCTCCTGCAGGAGCTCAAAGGCCAGCAGCATCGCCGCCGCCTCCGCCGCCGCGCCGAAGGGCACGTACTGCTTGGCCGCCGTCATGCTCAAGAGCAGCTTCACGGGCAGCATCTCCTGATGGTACATGCTTATGGCCACGAAGGCCGCCGGCAGCAGCAGCGAGATGGCGAGCGCGATCCAGCGCAGCAGCGTGAGCATGCTCGCCACGGCGAAGTGCATGGCGCTGTCCTCCGGCACGCGCATGAAGGCCGCGAGATCGGCCGGGAGCAGGAAGCCCAGCGGCAGCCCGTCCACTAATATGCCCACGCGCCCGTCGAGCAGGTGCATGGCGAAGGTGTCCGGCCTCTCCGTGTGTATGAGCTGCGGCAGCGGCGAGCGCGGCGAGTCCACGATGTACTCCTCGAGATCCCCGGCGGCGAGCAGCCCGTCGATGTCTATGGCGGCGATGCGCGACTGGGCGCGGGCCACGGTCTCGGGCTTGGCCGCGCCCTCTATATATAACAGCGCGACGCCCGTGCCGGAGAGGCGGCCGACGACGCTCTGCTCGAGCTTCAGCTCCGGCGTCCTCAGCCGGCGGCGGACGAGGGAGGTGTTCGTGCGCAGCGTCTCCACAAAGGCGTCCTTGCCGCCCTTGATGGCCTTCTCCACCGCGGGCGAGCTCACCGAGCGCGTCAGCTTCGTGCGGGTGACAAAGGTCAGCGCCTCGCCCAGCGAGTCGAAGACCAGCGCGCAGCAGCCGTTTACGAGGTCGGCGACGCACTCGTCCGCCGTCCGCCGCCTCCGCAGGGTATAGGCGTAGGCCGCGCCGCGCTCTATCGCCTCGGCCAGCTGCGCGGGGCCCTGCGCGGAGACTACGCGCTGCGTCTCCGTCAGCGGGCGAAGCACGTCCTCGGAGACGGTCACGCCGTCCACCAGCCCGTCGAGCCAGCAGAGCGTCACGCACTCGCCGGAGAGCATCAGGCCTGGCAGCACCCGCCGCGTCTCCCAGTCCGCGCAGCCGGAGAATATCTCCGTGAGCGAGGCCGCGCTCAGCGGCCCGGCATAGCGCGGCTTTTTCTCGGGGTGAAAACCGTTTTCGCAAAAAGCTCTTTCGTCCATGGAAGCTATTATGCCCGCTTTTCGCCCGCTTATAGCCGTGGACACAGCGGCCTTTAGTGTCTTTTGCGGGCGGACAGCCACAAGATGTAGTGGAATTCGCGGCCAGGTGAGGCAAAGCGAAAAAAAGTCTGATTTTTTTGAAAAAAGGTGTTGACAACGGCGCTCCGGCGTGGTATATTAATCAAGCGCTCGGGAGACGGCACTGTGAAAGATGCCCAAAACTGAACGCGAGTGCACCTTGTAAATTAAACAATGTAAGTAAAAGCTTATGCGAAAAGCACCAGAGAAGGGTTCTTTTAAGCGGGCTCTAAGGAGTCCGCGAACAATTCTTTTGAAGAGACTGTGACGAACAGCTCGGATAGGTTTTAACCGGACAGAGGTCCGGCTAAGATACCATATTTGAGAGTTTGATCCTGGCTCAGGACGAACGCTGGCGGCGTGCCTAACACATGCAAGTCGAACGAAGCTCGAAGCTTTGAGATTTCGGTCAAGAAGCCTAGATGACTTAG
>CALWYR010000144.1 GCA_944385805.1 uncultured Oscillospiraceae bacterium | reverse complement strand
CGAAGACGCGCGCCACGTCGTTGTCGTTGACGCACTCAGCTCCCAGCTGCGCCGCCGCGCAGACGTCGAGATAAGCCCGGGCTATGCCCTCGACCCGGTGGGAGGCGTAGCGCCGCAGGCCGCTCTCGCCCACGCCGGGGGCCATGGGCTGCACGACAGCGCCCAGGCGGTTGAGCAGGCCCGCCGGCAGCAGCATGAAGATAATACTGGCGGCGAAGACCTCGAACATGGGCCCCAGGTCGCTGAAAAGCCCGCCCGAAAACCAGACCGCCGCCGCGTCCGCGGATATGAAGACCGCGAGGAACGAAAGGCGTCCGAAGCGCGAGAATACGCCCGCGCACAGCGCCGGGAAGGCGTAGGCCATGGTGTACATGCCCGGCGTCAGCGCCGCGGCGTCCATGGCAAGGCCGAAGGCCGTGCCCGCCGCCGCCCCGGCGAAGGCCCCGCCCTTGAGCGAGGCGGTCATCACCGCCAGCAGCGCCAGCACGCGCCCCACGGCCACTACTCCGAAAATCTCCACCCGCGCGAGGCACATGAGCGCCGCGGCGGCGGTTATCACCATCGAGGCCGCGCGGCGCTTCTCCGCGAGCTCCGTGGCGCGCTCGCGGCGCGCGAGCGCCTCGCGGAAGAAATAGGCCGCAAGGCCCGAGAGCAGCGCCTCGCAGGCCGCGGAGGTCAGCTCGTCGAGCAGCTCCCCGCCGCCGGCAAAGGCGCCGATAGCGCCGGTGAGGGCCATAACAAGCCCCGCCAGCAGCGGGGCCGCCCAGCCCGAACGCGCCCAGCGCGCGTCCTGGAAGATAAAGAGCAGCGTAAAGACCGCCACGGCCGCCGCACAGCGGCGGATGCCCCAGTCAAGCTCCCCCGTGGCCAGATAGCCGAGGCACGCCCCGGCCAGAGCCGCGGCCCCGCGCAGCCCCGTGCCCGAGGCCGCGCAGGCCGAGACGCCAAAGGGGGAGAGAGAGCCGCCTATGCGCCCCGCCGCAAAGAGGAAAGCCGCGAGGAAGCGCTCTCCCGCCGCCATCGCCGCCGCGGCGTCAAACGCCGCATTCTTTTCCCGTGAAGTTTCCCTGACCGCCATCGTGTCTGCCCTCCGAAATCCAGGTGGTGTTGACATAAATTATAGTTTCAGAAGTTATGAAAACTGTGTCACTCGGCGCTGTAGTTTATTATTACTTTACGGGGAAAACCGCCCCAATCAGAAAAAGCCCCGGCTCTCGCTGTCGGGGAGCCGGGGCGTGTTGAAAAGCTGTTGTTATTCCGCTATATCCTCGCCTATCCTGTAGACGTCGCCCGCGCCCACGGTGAGGATGATGTCGCCCGGTCGGGCGGTGGCGCGCAGGGAGTTTTCTATTTCCTCAAAGCTGTCGAAGAAGAGGCTGCCGGGTATGTGCTTGGCGAGGTCGGCGGAGGATATGCCGAAGGTGTTGGTCTCGCGCGCGGCGTAAATCTCCGCCAGGTAGGTCACGTCGGGGCGCAGCAGCTGGTCGATGAAGTCGTTGAAGAGCGCCGCGGTGCGCGAATAGGTGTGGGGCTGGAAGACGAGTATCGTGCGCTTGTAGCCCAGAGGCTCAACCGCATCGAGCAGGGCCTTGAGCTCGCCGGGGTGGTGGGCGTAGTCGTCGTAGACGTCCGCGCCGTTGAACTTGCCCTTGAACTCGAAGCGGCGGCCCGCGCCGTTGAAGCCGGCGAGCCCGTATTTGACTGCGTTGGGCCTCACGCCCAGGCAGAGGCAGGCCGCGGTGGCGGCGAGGGCGTTCTTCACGTTGTGGATGCCGGGGACGTGCAGCGTGACGTCGGTGAAGAAGCGGCCATGGCAATAGATGTCGAACTCGCTGTTGGCGCCCACGCGGCGGATATTGCGCGCGTAAACGTCGGCCTTTTCCGTGAGCCCGAAGGTGACCAGCTCGCGGCCCAGGGGCGCGAGCGTCTCCATGGTGTTGCGGTCGTCGAGGTTGGCGACGATTTTGCCGTGCGGCGGCACCTTGGCGGCGAAGGCGCGGAAGGAGTCCTCCACGGCGGCAAGGTCGCTGAAATAGTCGAGGTGGTCGGCCTCGATATCCAGTATCACGGCTATCGTCGGGTGGAAGGCGAGGAAGCTGTCGTGGTACTCGCAGCTCTCGAGAATAATCGTGTCTCCGCCGCCGACGCGGTGGCCGGCGTGGAGCAGCGGCAGCGTGCCGCCTATCATCACGGTCGGGTCGCGCTCCGCCGCCATGAGTATGTGCGTGCACATGCTCGTCGTTGTGGTCTTGCCGTGGGTGCCCGCGATGCACAGGGCGTTCTCATAGTCGCACATAATGGCGCCCCAGGCCTCCGCGCGCTCAAAGACGGGAACGCCGCGGGCGCGTGCCTCCACTACCTCGGGGTTATCGTCGCGCACTGCCGCCGTGCGCACGACAAACTGGATGTCGGGCGCGACGTTCATGGCGCTGTGGCCAATCTTGACCTCGATGCCCAGCGAGCGCAGATGCTCCGTCTTCTCGCTCTCGGCCATGTCCGAGCCGTCTATCACCAGGCCCATGCCCGCGAGCACCTCCGCCAGCGGGGCCATGCTCACGCCGCCAATGCCTATCAGATGCCCGCGCTTGCCGGGCTTCAAGTAATCCTGAAAGTCTGCCATACTAGCTCCTGACCAATTAATTGATGCGCGCAAATTCCTCTTGCGCATGTCACATCCAAGAGATTATAATACATTATGCTTTGTAAAACAAGGATTAAAACGAGGTGGGCCAAAATTTGCCGCCAAAATATGTACTGCACATCTTAAATACGCTCGAAAATGCGGGCTTCGAGGCCCGGGCCGTGGGCGGCTGCGTGCGCGATACGCTGCTCTCGCGCCGCCCCAGCGACTGGGACGTGGCCACCGCCGCGCCGCCTGAAGCGGTCGCGGGCCTCTTCCGCCGCACCCTGCCCACGGGCGTGCGCCACGGTACCGTCACGGTATTATACGGCGGCGCGCACTGTGAGGTGACGACCTACCGCAGCGACGGCGGCTACAGCGACCACCGCCGGCCCGACTCGGTGCGCTTCACCACGCGGCTGGAGGAGGACCTCTCGCGCCGCGATTTCACGGTCAACGCCATGGCCATGGACTCCGCCGGGCGCGTGACCGACCCCTTCGGCGGACGGGACGACCTCGCGCGCGGGCTGCTGCGCTGCGTGCGCTTCGCCGCGAAGCTGGGCTTCGGGATAGACGGCCCCACCCTCGCCGCCGCGCTCGAGTGCGCGCCGCTCACCGCCGCGCTCTCCGCCGAGCGCGTGGCGGACGAGATAATGGGCATACTCGCCTCCCCCCGCCCGGACTATGTGCGCGCGCTCACCGAGTGGGGCCTGCTGAGCGGACGGGTACTGGAAGGCCGTGCGGCCGCGCCCCGCCGCTCCCTCGCGGCGCTTCCGCGCTATGCGCGGCTCGCGCACTGGTGCGCGGAGCTCGAGCGGGATGGGTATATTATGTCTACCGAAGAGTTCCTGCGCTCGCTGCGCCTCGACCGGCGCACGATTCGCACGGCCGCCGGCGCCGCGCGCATACTTCTGAGCGGGAATCACGACTATAAGCGGCTGCTTCGAGACTTCGGACCCGACGCTGTGCGCGCCGCCTTCCCCGGAAGCGCCGGGCTTCGCGCCGTTCTGAGCTCCGGCGAGTGCTGGTGCCTTAGCTCTCTGGCCGTCGGCGGCGAGGAGCTGCGCGCGCTGGGCTACTCCGGCCGCGAGCTGGGAGAGGCGCTCGCGCGGCTGCTCGAGCACGTGATAGACCGGCCTCAGGATAACAAAAGAGAAGTATTATGTGAACTTGCAAAGGAGAGAAAGCTATGACCAAGCTGGAAGAGCTGCGCGAGCAGTGCCTGAACTGCCGCGACTGCGGACTGTGCGAGACGAGGACAAACGTGGTCTTCGGCGTAGGGCCGGAGAAGGCGAAGGTAATGTTCATCGGCGAGGGCCCCGGCGAGAACGAGGACCTGCAGGGCGAGCCCTTTGTCGGCCGCGGCGGCAAGCTGCTCGACGACATGCTCGAGCTCATCGAACTCGACCGCAGTAAGGTATATATAGCCAACATGGTCAAGTGCCGCCCGCCAAAGAACCGCGACCCCCTGCCCAGCGAGCAGGCGGCCTGCGAGCAGTGGCTCACAAAGCAGATTGAGCTCATCGGCCCCAGGATAATCGTCTGCCTGGGCCGCATCTCTGCCCAGCGCTTCATCAAGCCCGACTTCAAAATCACCCGCGAGCACGGTCAGTGGTTCGAAAAGGACGGCCGCCGCGTGATGGCGCTCTACCACCCGGCGGCGCTGCTGCGCGATCCCAACAAGCGGCCCGAGACCTTTGACGACCTCAAGCGCCTGCAGCTCGCCATATCCAAGCTCTGAGAGGTATTTATGCTTCAGTTTCACCGCGTCACCATCGAGGACAAGCCCTTTGTAGACGGCTTTGTCCGCGCCGAAAACTCCCGCAGCGCCGACTTCAACTTCGGCAACATCTACATGTGGGACACATCCTACCGCCAGTTCCTCTCCAGCGCCGGAGGGCGGCTGCTGACCACTCTCAAATACGAGGACCTGCCCTTCTTCGCCTTCCCCATCGGCTCCGGCGACCTTGGCCCGGCGCTTGAGGCAATGGAGGAGTACGCCGCGCACGAGGGCTGGCCGCTGCGCCTGCGCGGCGTCACCGACGGGCATCGCGAGCTCTTGGAGGCCGCGTACCCGGGCCGCTTTGAGTTTGCCGAGGACCGCGACTGCTTCGACTACGTCTACCTGGCCGAAAAGCTCGCGAGCTTCGCCGGCAAGAAGCTGCACGGCAAGCGCAACTTCTGCAACCGCTTTGAAAAGGAGCACCGCTGGGAGTTCAGGCGCCTCACGAGGGCGCTCTTCCCCACCTGCATGGAGATGCTTGGCTTCTGGCAGCGGGAGTTTGAGAACCCTCCCGACGGCCTTGAGGAGGAGCACGGGGCCATCATCCGCGCGCTCATGCGCTGGGACGCGCTGGGCCTTGAGGGCGGCGTGCTCTTTGCCGACGACATGTGCGTGGGCTTCACCGTGGGCGAGCGCATCAGCTCGGACACCTTCGACGTCCACTTCGAGAAGGCCTACGCCTCCATCCCCGGGGCCTACCCCATGGTCTGCCGCGAGTTCGCGAGGCAGATACTCGGCGACCATCCGGAGATAGTCTACCTCAACCGCGAGGACGACATGGGCCAGGCCAACCTGCGCGCGGCCAAGCTCGAGTACCACCCCGAATTCCTGCTGCGCAAGTATACGGCAAGGGAGCGCTCGTGATGGATACCTACGTGCTGCGGCCTGCCACGGAAGCCGACTTCCCCTCCCTAGCGCGGCTCTGGGAGGAGGTCTTCGGCGACGGGCCGGAATTCACCTCCGAGTTCTTCCGCCTGCTCTGGACGCCGGGCTGCTGCCGCGCGGCCTTCGCGCACGGCGATATAGCGGCGATGGGCTTTTGCCTAAGGGGCCCCACCGCTCGCGGCGCGCACTGCGGCTACATATACGCCATGGCCACGCAAGAGGCTCACAGGGGCCGCGGCCTCGCCGCGGCGGTGGGCCGCGCGCTGCTCGCGGACGCCTTTGGCACCGGGCTCGACCTTGTCGCCACGCTGCCGGCGGAGGAGAGCCTCAACGCCTGGTACGAGAGCCGCCTTGGCATGTCGCCCTGCTTCATGAAGGGCGGCGAGGGCGTCTCGTTCCCGCAAAGCTGGCTGGACTTTGCCGACTTCTGCGGCGGGCACGACCCGCGCACGCCCCAGACGCTGCTCGCCGCCGCGGCGCCGGGCTTTGACCTCTCCCCCCTGCTCGGCCTGGGCTGGGAGTGCTGCTTCGACTAGGCAGATAAAAATCCCCCTCGCTGAGGGGGATTTTTCGTTTTCAGGTGTGCATGAGCACGTTGAGGTCCACCCGCCCCTCGATACCGTCCACGGCGCCGCTGGAGCTGTACTGCCACATGTCGTAGTGGAAGGGGAAGTCGGTTATCTCCGTGTCCATGGTGTAGTGGGCGAGCCAGAAGGGGTATTCGGTGAGGCGGTCGAGATAGATGTCCTCGTTGCTAGTGGTGGGGCTTCCATAGCACATGGGCTGGTAGCCGGCGGCCTTGATCTCCTCGCAGAAGGCTATGGCGCAGTCGGTGACGGCGGTGCCGCCGGCCTCGGCCGTGCGGCCGTCGTCGTAGCTGATGCGCTCCCAGTCGAAGACCACGGGCCCGTTTACCGCCCAGCCGTCGATGGTATCGAGAGTAAAGCGCGCCTCTTCAACGGCCTCCTCTACCGTCAGGGCCTGGGAGAAGAAGTAGACGCCGACGTCGAGCCCGGCCTCTATCGCCCCGGCGATATTGTCCTCAAAGCAGGGGTCGAGAAAGAGCTCTCCCTCGCTGTAGCCTCTGTAGCCCACGCGGATAATTGCGAAGTCCACGCCGTCTTCGGCGACGGCCTGCCAGTCAATCTCTCCCTGGTGGAAGCTCACGTCTATGCCCACGCGGCTGTCCTCGGCGTAGCGCAGGAAGCCGTCGCGGTCGAACCAGAACTCGTCCGGGTCATATTCGTTCTTGGCGATGAGGTCGAGGTTGGGCTCATACTCCGGCTCCTTGAGCGAGTCGCAGCGCTGGAGTATCACCGCGCACTGCGCGCGGGTGGCGCTGCCGCCGGGGCTGAGCTCGCCGGCGTTGACGCCGGTTATGACGCCCGTGGCGATGGCCCAGGCGAATGCGTCCCTGGCCCAGTCGGAGACCTTGTCCGCGTCGCTCCAGCCCTCTAGCGCGGTCTCAACCTCCGGCTCGCCGCGGTAGCGCCAGAGCATGGTCACCAGCTGCTCGCGGTTGATGGCAGCGTTGGGGGCGAAGCTGCTGTCGCTCACGCCCTGGGCCACGCCCTCGAGCCGCGCCCAGTAAACGGCGCGCGCGTACCAGGAGGAGGCGTCGACGTCCTCGTAGGGGTAGCCCCAGTTGTCCTCGGGCAGCTCCGGCTCGCCGGCCAGGCGGTAGAGTATCGTCACCACCATGCCGCGCGTCATCGCGCCGTCGGGGTCGAAGCTCTCCGCCGAGACGCCGTTCATGACGCCGCTTTCCTCCGCCCAATCCACGGCGGAGGCGTACCAGGCCTCCTCGGGCACGTCGGCGAAGTCGGCCATAGCCGGCAGGCAGAGCGCGCAGAGCGCGAGGGCGAAGGCGAGGATTCTTTTTTTCATGCGTTCTCCTTTCCGGGCGCCCAGGCATACTTGGTGCCGGACGCCTCCGGGACGCCGTCCGCGTCCCAGTCATGGTATGTGTCTCTCATGTACGCGCTGGTGACGTTGAAGAATTGGTGCGTCCGCGCGCTGTCGGTATCAAAGGGCGTGTCGGGGTCGTCCCAGGTGACGTCCACGCAGTACCACTCGCCCTCGAGCTTCACCATGTTCCAGGCGTGCTCCTGGTGCGCGAGGGATTCCTCGCCCTCGACGGTCAGGCACTCGACGCCAATCAGCTTCATGAAGAGCTGGAAGGTGCTGGCGTAGCCGCCGCAGACCGCGCGGCCCTCGATGAGCGCGCCGTAGGGGTTGCGGTTCTCCGGGCCCGCGTGGCCGGGCAGGATGCTGAGCGCGCCGGAGTCGTAGTCCATGGCCTCCATCATGTAGTCGTGTATGGCGAGCTCGCGCGCGTAGAGGCTCATGCCCTCGGGCGCGGCCTCGCTGAGCACGCGCGCGGCCTCGTCAAGGATGGCGCGGTCGAACTCGCCGAGCCCCGACCAGTCCCCGGCTGCATAGGCCTCGAGCAGGCGCTGCTCGTCATAGACCCAGCCGCCGCGCTCCGCGCCCGGCTGAGGAACAAAGGGCGTGGGCCCTGAGTATTCCTCCGGCGGCGCGCGGTCAAAGCAGGCCTCGAAGCGCTCACGCGCCTCATCTGGCGAGGGCAGGATTATGAGCGCGCACCACTCCCCGCGCCGTACCGTAAGCGCCTGCTCCACCATGGCGGCCTCCTCGGGCATGTAGCCGTAGAAGTCGCGCGCACGGAGCCGGCGGTATTCCTCGAGCCTCGCGGCGGCCTCCCGGGCCGCGGCCTCGTCCGTAAAACGGAAGACAGCCGTCTCCAGCGCCGCGGACTCTGTGCCGGCGAGTATGGCCCCGTCGAGCACCGTCCCCTCGTCGAGCTTATAGTACCCGCTCAGCTGCCGCTCATAGAGCTCCGGCGCGAGCGCCGTCATCTCACCGGCGAGAGCGCCTGCCGTCTCGCTGGCCATGGCCAGCGCCGTCCAGCCCTCGGCCGGCTCCCGCGCGCCGCAGCCCGCGAGGCCGGACAGCAGGAGCGCCAGCAGCAGGGCAATCGCGCGTCTGGGCATCACATCGCCTCCCTTCGCGCTTTGACGACATGATAACACATTTCCGTCCCATATTCCAGAGGAAATAAAATGAGAGCCCCAATCGGGGCTCTCATTGACGGCTTATTCCTCCACGGTGACGGTGCCGTCCGGCGAGACGGTCACGGTCATACCGTCCTTCATGTAGTCCAGGAACTCGTCACCGAGCTCGTCGACCACGGGCATGCTCGCGTCGGTCCAGACCTCGGCGAGGATAGCGCCGCTGGCGGCGAGGGAGTCGATGGTCTTGGAGAAGAGCATGCAGGCCGGCTGGTTGTTGGTGGCGCAGGCGGTGTAGAGCACCATGCCGCCGGTGGTGGAGCCTATCGTCTGCGGCAGGCAGAGGGCGGTGCCCTTCATGGGCTTCTTATATAGGTCGGCGTTGTTCTGGTCGCCGCACTTGACCTTCTTATCGCCGAACATCATCGCCATCTGGAAGCTCGCCAGCGTGTTGAAGCCGCCGTGCGAGACCAGCGCCGGGGCGGTGCAGCTGCCCGCGACTACCGGGCGGCCCTTGAATACCTTAGCCATTATTTCGCACCTCCCGTAATCTGGCCGAGGATCTCATCCCCGGTGTAGTAGCGCGCGGTGGTGTACGTGCGTAGCTTGTTCGAGCAGGTTATGACCGGCATTTTGCCGGAAAGGGGGTTATTCATGTACATGAGCGGACAGATATAGCTGAGGATAACGCCTGTGCTCATGAGCTGCTCATACTCCGGCGTCTCCTTGAACTTTTTGATTGTGGCCGGGGCGGCGGTCATGACGGTGGGCACGCTGACCTTCTTGAGGCCCTTGGCGTTGAGGGCGGCGGAGACGCGGCCCGTCCAGCTCTTGAGCTGCGCGAGAGTGAGGTGCGGACAGCCGATGAAGCAGAGCGTGGGCTCGGCGTTCAGGTCCTTCCAGACAACCGGGTAGCTGTCCTTGACGCGCTCGAGCTCGGCGTCGTCGACGACGTAGACCGGCGCGCCCTCGCGGATGAGGCTCTCGCCGCTTTCGACGGCCTCGGGCGTGAGGTTCTCGACGTGGTAGAGGCCCACCGCGCCGTTGGAGGCCGTGGCCGCGCCGAAGTCCTTGAGATAGGCGCAGGCCTCGTCCGTGAGCTCAGTGCCGAGCCATTTGTCGAGGCCCTTTATGTAGGGCACCTGCTCCATGACCTTCATGCCGATGGCGCTGCCGAGCAGCTGCGCCTCGGGCTTCTTCGTCGTTTTGACCTCGACTATCCAGTCCGCGCGGCGGCCGTCGTCGGTGAGGAGGCCGAAGTGCGGCGCGTAGCCGACAATGGAGCCCATGAGCTCGAGCATGCCGCTGTTGCGGTTGCAGCGCGCGCCGAGGACGCTGTTGGCGTAGACCACCGCGCTCGACTCCGCCCAGGAGAGGATGTCGCCCTTTTTGGGCTTGTTGCCGACCTCGTCGAGGTAGCAGGCGCAGGTGTAGGCGTCCGGGGACATGATGCCGAGCTTTTCGAGCTGCTTTTCGTATCTCCCCTGCTGGGAGTACATGATGCCCTTGAATATAATGTCCTGCAGGAGGCTGCTGGGCACCTTTTTGTCGAGTGGCAGCGGGTCGGCGGAGAACTTCTGCTTGCTGAGCGCGCCGGCGCTTATGAGCTGGTCATAGAGGTCGTACACCGGCTTCATGACGCCGATGCCGAAGCTTATGACCGTGTGGCCGTACTCGCTAGTCACGGGCACCAGCTTGTCCGCGCCAAAGGTCTCGCCGTACATGACGAGGCTCTTCATGACCTTGGCCATGACCTCTCCCTGGGAGCCGTTGAGTATATCCTGCTGCTCGCGGGTGAGTTCCATATTACGTCACTCCTTTATGTCAGTATTATTCATATCCCTGTTTAACTTTGATTCATTCGCGTCCCTGTTCGCGTTGACGGCGCCGGCGATGGCGAGGGCAAAGCCCATCAGCGCCATGAATACGCTCAGCCAGACGAGCACGGCGCTGAACACGGCGGACCCTCCCAGGCCGGTGAGCAGCGAAAACGCCAGCAGGTACACGGCGCCGAGAAGGAGCGTTACACCTATCCTGAATGCAAACAAAAGCCATCCCTCCTTTGCCCAAGTTTATCACGATTGACCCCTCTAGTCAACGCAAAAGGGCCGCCATGGGGCGTCCCTTTTGCTCTGTCATGCTTCAGTCCTCGTCGTCGTTGGGGTTCTTCTTCAGCCCGCCGCCAAATTCCTCGACCAGGCCTACGACCACACCGATGGCCGCGAACACGCCGCCGACTATGGTCATGATGTCGTTATCCACCAGCACGCAGAAGATACCGGCCATCACCATAATCAAACCAAAGAGCAAGTCCTTCATAATTGATTACCTCCCTCAAATTGGTGGTACTTGCCTCTTATGTTAAATATATCACCATAATGTCAAAAAGTCAACAATGTGGGTCCTGAAAAGAAAACAATCCGCCTCCCACGGATGGGAGGCGGACGGGATTGCATATATCAGCGGGAGTTGAAAATCTTGAAGATGGTGTCGTAGGGGTCGTCGTCTCCGCTGCTCGGATCGGGCTTCTCCTCCGGCTCCGGCTCGGGCTCGGCCGCGGCGGCGGAGCGCTGCTGCGCGGCGGTATAGAGCCCCTCGGCGGGAGCGGACTTGCTGCTGGCCTCCTCGGGAGTTTCCGGGCGGCCCTCCTCAAAGCCGGTGGCTATGACGATGACGCGGATTTCGTCCTCGAGCGTGTTGTCGAAGGTCGCACCGAAGATGATGTTGGCGTCGGGGTGGGCGGCCTCCTGGACCAGGTTGGCAGCGGTCTCCACCTCCTCCAGGCCGATGTCCATGGAGCCGGTGACGTTGATGAGCACGCCCTTGGCCCCGTTGATGGAGGTCTCCAGCAGGGGGCTGGAGATGGCCATCTTGGCGGCCTCCTCCGCCT
>CALWYR010000143.1 GCA_944385805.1 uncultured Oscillospiraceae bacterium | reverse complement strand
GGCAGACTATCGTGTCGCCGCCCCACTCCTCGCTGACGAGGTCGTACTCGGTGAGCTGCTGCTTGACGCGCTCGGGGTTCGCGCCGGGCATATCCATCTTGTTTATCGCGACGACGATGGGTATCTTGGCGGCCTTGGCGTGGTTGATGGACTCTATGGTCTGCGGCATGATGCCGTCGTTGGCGGCGACGACGAGGATGGCGATGTCCGTCACGGACGCGCCGCGGGCGCGCATGCTGGTGAAGGCCTCGTGGCCCGGGGTATCCAGGAAGGTGACGGGGCTGCCCTTTACGTTGACGGTGTAGGCGCCGATGTGCTGGGTAATGCCGCCGGCCTCGCCCGCGGCGACGTTGGCCTTGCGGATATAGTCGAGCAGGCTGGTCTTGCCGTGGTCGACGTGGCCCATGACCACGACGACGGGGGCGCGGCTCTCGAGCTCCTCCGGCCTGTCCTCGCGGTCGTCTATGAGCTTCTCCTCGACGGAGACGACCACCTCGCGCTCGACCTTGCAGCCGAGCTCCATGGCGACGAGGGCCGCGGTGTCGTAGTCGATGATGTCGCTCAGCGAGGCCATGACGCCGTTCCTGATGAGGGCCTTGACGACCTCCGCGCCGGTCTTCTTCATGCGGGAGGCAAGCTCGCCGACGCCGATGGCGTCGGGTATGGAGACCTTGACGGGGGCCTTCTTGGCTATCTCGAACTGCAGCTTCTGCATGCGGTCGCGCTCCTCGGCACGGCGCTTGGCGCTGGCGGCGGCCTGCTGCTGGCGCTGCTTCTGCTTGTTGCCTATCTTCTGCTTGCCGCCGGAGCCGCCGCGGCCGCTGTCCGCGCCGTGCGCGCCGGCCATGCGGTCGAAGCGCTCGTCGTACTTGCCGAGGTCGACGTTGCCGCCGCCGCGGGTGTCCACCACGCGCTTCTCGGGGGCCTGGCGCGGGACGTGCTGCTTCTCCTTCTTCGGGGCGGCCGTCTGCTGGGCCGGAGCCGCCTGCGCGCCCTGCTGAGGCCTGGCGGCGGGCGCGGCGGGCTTCGCCGCCGGCTGGGCCGTCTTGGCGGGCTCGCCCTTGGGCTCGGGCTTCTTCGGCTGCTCGGGCACGCGCACGAGCTCCTCCACAGTTGCGCACTGGTGCTGCTGCGTGAGGTAGTCGAAGATTATGGAGAGCTCCGCGTCCTCCAGCACCTGCATGTGGTTCTTGGGGGTCGTGGCGTACTTGGTCAGTATTTCAGTAATGGTCTTCGAGGACAGGCCAAAGTCCTTGGCCACCTCGTGAACCCTGTATTTCTCAAAACTACTCATTTGGTTCCCTCCCCGGTTTACGTTTTGGCCCGCGGGCCTTGCGGTATGCGGCTTTGCCGCTCCGGCGGCGCATCTCCTCCGCGAGGGCGCCGTATTTTTCCGGCTCCTGCGCGGCGAGCGCGTCGAGGAATGCGCTTGCCAGGCCGAAGTCGGTGCAGGCGGCCATGGAGCAGCCGCTCTTGCCCAGAGCCGCGCTGAGCGCGTCCTTGCTGTAGGGCAGCTCCACATAGAGCGCCCTTCGCCCGGCGAGCCAGCCGCTCACGCGCCTGCGCGCGTTCTCGCTCGCGTCCGAGGCGACGCAGACGCAGCGGGCCTTGCCGTCCTTGATGGCGGCGCCGGTCGCGCTCTCGCCAATCTCTATCCGCCCGGCCTTGCGCATGAGGCCGAGGTAATTAAGCGCCCTGTCCGTTGTTCTCAGCCTCCAGGGCCGCGGCGAGGCGCTCCATGACCTCGTCGGGTATTTGCGTCTCCAGCGCCCGGGAGAGGGCGCGGGACTTCACCGCGCGGCGAAAGCAGTCCGCGTTCGGGCAGATATACGCGCCGCGGCCGGGCAGCTTGCCCCTGGGGTCGAGCGAGACCTCACCGGACGGCGAGCGCACAACGCGCAGCAGCTCTGGCTTGGGCTTCATCTCGCGGCAGCCCAGGCACTGGCGCTGGGGTATCCTCTTTGCCATGGCGCGCCTCCTCTCCTCAGGTAGCGAGGTCGGACTTGATGTCTATCTTGCAGCCGGTCAGCTTGGCGGCCAGGCGGGCGTTCTGTCCCTCGCGGCCAATCGCGAGCGAGAGCTGCCCGTCGGGCACGACGACGCGGCAGGTCTTGCCGTCCGGCTCCATACTGGTGCTTATCACGGTGGCGGGGGCCAGGGCCGCGGCGATGTAGAGCTCGGGGTCCTCGGAGTAGTTGACGACCTCTATCTTCTCGCCGCCCAGCTCGCGCACTATCTCGTTGATGCGGCTGCCGCGCGGGCCCACGCAGGCGCCGACGGCGTCCACGGCCTCGTCGTTGCTGACGACGCTCAGCTTGGTGCGCGAGCCGGCCTCGCGCGCGATGCCCTTTATCTCCACGACGCCGTCGAAGACCTCGGGCACCTCCGTCTCGAAGAGGCGGCGCACAAGGCCCGGATGCGTCCTGGAGACGAGCACCTGCGGCCCGCGCGGCGTGCGGCGCACGTCGGTGACGTAGACGCGGATGCGGTCGCCCTCGCGCAGGGCCTCGCCGGGTATCTGCTCGCCGGCTGGCAGCAGGGCGTCGGCAAATTCGCTCTGGGAGCTTATCTTGATGTCCGCCGAGCCCGTGCGCGGGTCGATGCGGTTGACAACGCCGGTCAGCATCTCGTGCTGGCGGCTGTTAAAAGCGTCGTAGACGAGGCCGCGCTCGGCCTCGCGTATGCCCTGGATGATGACCTGCTTGGCGGCCTGGGCGGCTATGCGCCCGAACTGCCTGGTCTCCACGGGGATGGCGATGTCGTCGCCCAGCACGCAGCGCTTGCTTATCTTGTGCGCGGCGTCGAGATCTATCTCGGCGGTGGGGTCCTCCACGCTCTCGACCACGGTCTTGTGCACAAGCACCTCGATGCGCTTCTTCTCCTCGTCGCAGACGACCTCCACGTTCTCGCCGAAGTCGGGGTTATCCTTGCGGAAGGCGGCGAGCAGAGCCTGCTCTATCTTCTCGTACATGTACCCGCGGGGGATGCCCTTTTCCTTCTCAATGTCCTCCACCGCGTTAAAGAATTCAGCGTTCATCTTGTCCTTCTCCTCCGTCTATATCGTCATGTGCAGGCGCACCTGGGCCACCTGCGCCGCCGGGAAGCTCATGTTTTCGCCCTTGACGGCAATTGTAACCGTGCCGTCGTCCGAGCGGGAGACCAGCGCGCCGACGTGGCTCTTGGCCCCGGCGACCGGCTGGTAGTGCCTGACCTCCACCTCTTCCCCGGCGAAGCGGGCGAAGTCCGCCGGGCGCTTGAGCGTCCGCTCCGCCCCCGCGCTCGACACCTCGAAGATGTAGCTCGTGGGGATGGGGTCGGCCTCGTCCAATATGGGGTCGAGCGCCCTCGACACCGCCTCGCAGTCGTCTATGGAGACGCCGCCGGGCTTGTCGATATAAAGGCGCAGATACCAGGCCCCGGCCTCGCGGACGTATTCCACGTCCCAGACCTCGCAGCCGCACTCGGCGGCCACCGGCTCGGCCAGGGCGAGCACTCGCTCGGTAACTTTACTCATAGCTCCTCCGTTCTGCCAGGTTCTGACAGTTTATTTTTCTCCAAGAAAAAGAGTGGGCCTGACCCACTCAACCATTGAACCAACACTAACGTGAAGTATTTTACCACAACCCCGGCCGCAATGCAATACTTATTTATCATATAATAGCGTCGAAAAAAGATTTTGAGCCCTGGGGGGACAGGGCTCAGAAAGAAGGGGGAGTAATGAAATGAAGAAGTTTGCTTGCATGGAGTATAATAACCGCCAAATGTTAAGCTTAAAAGCGCGCGCCTGTTACAATAGTGTTAAATCGCAGGAATTTTCGGTCCGCTTCGCAGGATTCCGCAGCGCCGGCGGGGAACAAAAGGCAAAGGGAGGGCCGAGGCCCTCCCTGCCGGTTTTTTAAAGCGCGTTAGAGCGGTTTACGAGCGCGGAGAGGTCGACGTAGTCCGCCTCGTCGGTGACCTCCTCGTCGGTCTCCATCTCGAAGTCGCGGTACATGGTGAGGCCGCTGCCCGCGGGGATGAGCTTGCCGATGATGACGTTCTCCTTGAGGCCCACGAGGTGGTCGACCTTGCCCTTGATGGCGGCGTCGGTGAGCACCTTGGTGGTCTCCTGGAAGGAGGCTGCGGAGAGGAAGCTCTCGGTGGCGAGGCTGGCCTTGGTGATGCCCATGAGGATCTGGGTATAGGTGGCCGGCTGCAGCGGGCTGCCGTCCTCGCGGGTCTCGCCGGCGGCGGCGCGGTCGGCTACGGCCTTGTTCTCGCGCCTGAGCTCGGTGATGTCGACGGTGGCGCCGGAGAGCAGCGCGGTGTCGCCGGACTCCTCCACGCGCACCTTGCGCAGCATCTGACGGACAATTACCTCGATGTGCTTGTCGTTGATGTCGACGCCCTGCTGGCGGTAGACCTTCTGTACCTCCTGCACGAGGTAGTTGCGCACGCCGGGGCGGCCGAACTCGTCGTCGTCGACGCCGCGGATACGCAGCACGTCGTGCGGGTTGAGCGCGCCGCTCGTGAGCTCCTGGCCCTTGTCGACGTGGTCGCCGTTCTGGACGAGGATGCCGCTGGAGAAGGGCACGGTGTAGACGCGGGTGTCGCCCTCGGCCTCGTTGGTGACCGTGATGGCGAACATGGCGTTCTTGCGCGTCTCCTCGAGGGAGACGGTGCCGGAGATCTCGCTGAGGGTGGCCATGCGCTTGGGGCGGCGGGCCTCAAAGAGCTCCTCGACCCTGGGCAGGCCCTGGGTGATGTCGTCGCCGGCGATGCCGCCGGTGTGGAAGGTACGCATGGTGAGCTGGGTGCCGGGCTCGCCGATGGACTGCGCGGCGATGACGCCGACGGCCTCGCCGGGGTTGACCGGGCTGCCGACGGCGAGGTTGATGCCGTAGCAGCGGGCGCAGACGCCGGCGGCGGCCTCGCAGGTGAGGACGCTGCGCACAAGCACGCGCTCGATGCCGTGGGCCTCGAGCAGCTCGGCGTCGGGGCTCATGAGCATGTGGTGGGTGTCGAAGATGAGCTCGCCCGTGGCGGGGTCGCAGATGGGCACGGCGGGATAGCGGCCGTGGATGCTGACGCCGAAGCTCTGCACCACCTGGCCCTTCTCATAGACGGTGCCGGCCCAGATGCCGTTGCTGGTGCCGCAGTCGTCCTCGCGGATTATGACCTCCTGGCTGACGTCGACGAGGCGGCGGGTCAGGTAGCCGGAGTCCGCGGTACGCAGGGCGGTGTCGGTCAGGCCCTTGCGCGCGCCTCGGCTGGAGATGAAGTACTCCAGGACGGAGAGGCCCTCGCGGAAGTTGGCCTTGATGGGTATCTCGATGGTCTTGCCGGAGGTGTTAGCCATCAGGCCGCGCATACCGGCCAGCTGGCGGATCTGGTTCATGGAGCCACGGGCGCCGGAGTTCGCCATCATGTAGATGGGGTTGAACTCGTCCAGGCAGTTCTGCAGCGCGCTGGTGACATCCTTGGTGGTCTGCTCCCACTCATCGACGACCAGGCGGTAGCGTTCGTCGTTGGTGATAAAGCCGCGGCGGAACTGCTTTTCGATGTCCAGCACCTTGTTCTCGGTGTTCTCGATGAGGGTCTGCTTGGCGTCGGGCACGGTCATATCC
>CALWYR010000142.1 GCA_944385805.1 uncultured Oscillospiraceae bacterium | reverse complement strand
CGAAGGTCTCGCCCGTCTCGTCCACCTCGAAAAGGCAGCCGGCCTCGCTCTGGGTCAAAATCTCCCCGCCCAGCGATGCGAGGATCTCGCGGAACTCTCGCGCCTTGTGCGCGTTGTTGGATGCGAGTATGAGCCTCATGAGAGCAGCGCCTCCGCGAAGGCCCTCGGCTCAAAGGGCATGAGGTCGTCCACGCCCTCGCCGACGCCGACGTACTTGACGGGCAGGCCCATCTCGTTTGCAATGGCGAAGACTATGCCGCCCTTGGCGGTGCCGTCGAGCTTGGTGAGCACGATGCCCGTGATGTCCGCCGTCTCGGCGAACTGCTTGGCCTGAATGAGCCCGTTCTGGCCGGTGGTGGCGTCTATAACCATCAGCGTCTCCAGGTCGGCCTCGGGCAGCTCCCGCAGCACAATGCGGCGGATCTTGGCCAGCTCGTTCATAAGGTTTGCCTTGTTGTGAAGGCGGCCGGCGGTGTCGATGATGACGATGTCCGTCCCGCGCGCCTTGGCGGCGGAGAGGGCGTCGAAGACGACGGCGCCGGGGTCGGAGCCCTCGCCGTGCTTGACTATATCGCAGCGGGCCCGCTCGGCCCAGACGGTGAGCTGCTCGGCCGCCGCTGCGCGGAAGGTGTCCGCCGCCGCCAGCAGTACCTTTTTGCCCTCGGCGCCGAACTTGGCGGCGAGCTTGCCTATGGTCGTGGTCTTGCCCACGCCGTTGACGCCCACCATCAGTATGACGGAGGGCTTCGTTCCGAGCTTGAGCTCAAAGCTGCCGACGGCCAGGCGCTCGGCGAGTATGCCCACGAGCGCGCCCCTGACCTGCCCGCCGCCGTGGAGCGCCTTCTGATAGACCCCCCCCCTGCGCCCTTTGACGGCCTTGACAGCCGTATCCGCGCCGGCGTCGGCGAGGATGAGCGCCTCTTCGAGCTCCTCGAAGAACTCCTCGTTGTCCACGGTGAGCGCGGCGAAGGCGTCGCTCATCTGTTTGCGGGTCTTCTCGAGGCCCTGCTTAATCTTGTCAAAGAATCCCATCACTTGTCCTCCTCTATCTGCCGCGCGGCCTCGTCGAGGTCGAGCTCTATCACCTTGGAGACGCCCTTTTCCTGCATGGTCACGCCGTAGAGCGTGTCGGCCTCCTCCATGGTGTCGCGGCGGTGGGTTATGACGATGAACTGCGTCTTCCCGCTCAGGGCGCGCATGTGGCCGGCGAAGCGGTTGACGTTGGCCTCGTCGAGCGCGGCCTCTATCTCGTCCATCACGCAAAACGGCGTGGGCCGCACCTTGATGATCGCGAAGTAAAGCGCGATGGCGACGAAGGCCGTCTCTCCGCCGGAGAGCAGCGAGAGCGTGGTCAGCGCCTTGCCGGGCGGCTGTACGCGGATGTCTATGTCTCCGCCGAGCACGTCGTCGGCGGGGGTTATCGTGAGCTCGGCGCTGCCGCCGCCGAATAGCTCGGTGAAGGTCTCGCTGAAGCTTTCGTTTATGGCGGCGAACTCGCGCGAGAATATACTTCTCATTTCCCCGGTTATGTCGGAGATTATACCCACGAGCTCGGCCTTGGCTTTCTCGACGTCGTCGCGCTGGCCGGCGAGGAATTCATACCGCTCGCTCACGCGCGCGTACTCGTCGATAGCGCCCAGGTTGGGGCTGCCCAGCGAGGACATCTCCTTTTTGAGCTCCGCGATGGCCTTGGCTGCCTTCGCGCGGCTCTCTATGGGCTGTCGTATGGCCTCGGCGGCGCTGTGGCTGAGCTCGTAGCCGTCCCAGAGCTTGTCCGTGAGCTGCTTTTCCTCCAGCTCGGCGCTTATCTTCTTCTGCTCCGCGCGGGCCAGCGAGCGCTCCAGGTTGAGGATATCGGCGTTCTTCTCCTGCGCGGCCTTATCGGTACGCGTGCGCTCTCCCTCTATGTCCAGCTTGCCGCTGGTGGCGGCCTCTATTTCCTTCCGTATCTGCTCGGCCCCGGCCTTGAGTTCATCCAGCCGCTCCGTCACGCCCGCGAGCTCCTTTTCATAGCTCTCCCGCGCGGCGATGGTGTCGGCGATGGCCTTCTCGCGCGTCTCACGGTCGCCGGTTAGGCCGCTGAGCAGCACCTCGAACTGCTTGGCGGTGCTCTCCGTGGTGCGGCGCTCGGCGTCGAGGCTGGCGAGGCTGTTATTGTACTCCTGCAGCTCCTGCGTCGCCACGTCGAGCTCATAGCGCGCGGCGGTGAGCGTGCGCTTTAGCTCCTCGCTGCGTTCGCTCAGCTCGTCGCGCTCGCGGGCCAGGCGGCCGCGGGCGGCGCGGAGCTTCTCGAGCTCTGAGCGGCGCGAGAGGATGCCGGCATTTTTTGCCGCGCTGCCGCCGGTCATTGATCCGCCGGCGTTCATCACCTGGCCGTCGAGCGTCACTATGCGCAGCCTCCCGCCGTTCCTGCGGGAGATGGCGATGGCGTCGGTGAGGGTCTCGGCTATCAGCGTGCGGCCGAGGAGGTTTTCAAAGACGTTTTTATACTGCCCGTCGAACTCCACGAGATCCACCGCGAGGCCGAGGCAGCCCTCCTCCTCGCCGGGGATTTTGTCGAGCCTGCCGCCGCGGATGGCGTCGAGCGGCAGGAAGGTGGCGCGGCCGGCGTTGCGGCGCTGGAGGAGCTCTATGGCGCGTTTGCCGTCATTCTGTGTGTCGACCACGACGTTCTGTATGGCCGCGCCCAGCGCGGTCTCAATGGCGAGTGCGGTCTCCTCGCCCGTGCGCAGCAGCTCGCTGACCGTGCCGTGCACGCCGCGCAGCTCGCCGCGTCTGGCAGCGCGCATGACGGCCTTCACGGCGCCGCCGAAGCCCTCGTACTCGCGCTCCATCTCCTCAAGCAGGCTTATGCGCGAGTCGGCGTTGCCGAGCTCGACGAGCTTTTTCGTCAGCCGCTCGGTGAGCTCGGCAAGCTCGCCCTCGCGGTTCGCTATGCGCATCCTGCGCCCCTCGGCGACGTTGCGGGCGCTCTCGGCCCGCTCAGTGAGCCCGGCGCGCTGGGAAGCGATCTCGTCAATACGCGCGCGGTACTCCTCGAGCTGGCGGGCCACGCTCTCCGCCCGGCCGGTCTGCTCTGTGAGCTCGCCTCTCATGCGCTCGGCGCTCTGAGCGGCAGACTCTATGCGGCTGCGCAGGGCCGCGGCGCGCGCCTCCTGCTCGGAGACATAGCCCAGCTGCCGCGTGAGCTCGCCGCGCTTGGCCTCGGCCTCCACGTCCTTGGCGCGCATGCGCTCGGTGAGGGCCTCGCTGCGCGAATACAGCCCCTGCAGCTCGCGGCGGGCCGCCTCGAGCGAAGACCTGGTCTCGCCGTACTCGGCCTCTATGGCGTCCGCCTGCGCCCTGAGCGCGTCGAGGTCGCTCATCCAGAGGCTGACCTCGGCGACCTTGAGCGAGTCGCGCAGCGCGAGATAGCGCCGGGCCACCTCGGCCTGCTCCTTCAAGGGCTTGACCTGGAGCTCCAGCTCCTCTATCTTGTCGTTTATGCGCAGGAGGTTTTCGTCCGTGCGCTGAAGCCTTCGCTCTGCGTCCTCCTTGCGGTAGCGGTAGCGGGAGATGCCGGCGGCCTCCTCGAGCACCTCGCGGCGCTCGGCGCTCTTGCCGTTGACTATCTCGGCGATGCGGCCCTGGCCGATTATCGAGTAGCCGTCTCGGCCGAGGCCGGTGTCCATCAGCAGCTCGTTAACGTCGCGCAGCCTCACCTGGCGGCGGTTGATGTAGTACTCGCTCTCGCCTGAGCGGTAGTACTTGCGGGTGATGGTGACCTCGTCGGCGTCAATGTCGAAGATATGCGCGGAGTTATCCAGCACCAGCGAGACCTGCGCCACGCCCATGGCGGCGCGCCTGGCGGTGCCGCCGAAAATGACGTCCTGCATCTTGCCGCCGCGCAGCGTGCGGCTGCTCTGCTCGCCCATGACCCAGAGTATGGCGTCGGAGATATTCGATTTGCCCGAGCCGTTGGGGCCGACGATGGCGGTCACCTCCCGGTCGAAGCTGAGCCGGGTCCGCTCGGGGAAGCTTTTGAATCCGGAAATTTCGAGCGCTCTCAGATACAAGCGGCATTACCTCACTGAATATTTCCCGCTGCAAACAAGCGGGCATAATATTATATTACGCCGCGGCGCTTTTTTCAAGAATTTCGCAGAAATCAAGACGTAAAAAGGCCCGGGCTTTCCCCGGGCCGCACTGTTCATTTTGCCGTCTGTCCCCTCATGAGCCGCTGCCCTAACAGATAGGCCGCTCTGTTATCCCGCATCGCAGCTGAGGCGGCGGACTTTTTATATGCCGCAGAAGGTTATGTCGGCGCCGGCGTCCTCCCCGGCGCATATTACAAGGCTCAGACCCGGCTCCTCGACGGCGGCCTCTTCGCCGTGCAGCGCACCCATGAGGCTGAAGGCGAACATGGCGAAGCATACGGCGCTCAGCAGCAGGCTGGCCGCTATGGCCGCTATGGTGAGCCGTATCGCGCGGACCCTTGAGCTGTTCATTGTTACCGCCTCCCTTTGGTATGGCGGCAGTATAACACGCAAATGTATCCGAATTGCATCGTAAAAGTTACAATCCGGCCACAGTACGAAAAAAGTTTCGTAAAAAATCCCGGCGGAGTTTGTCCGCCGGGATTTGGTTTTTACGCTTTTTCGCACATCACAACGCCCTCGACGGCGCCGTCCGGGACAATTTTCAGCCTCTTGAGGCCGAATTTCTCCGTCAGATACTTCCGGTTCGCCCCGTGCTGGCCGACAAGCTGGCTCATGAGCCGCGGGTTGACGCGCAGCGTAAGCTCCGCGCCGGGCTCCGCGCCCTCGAGCAGGGCCTCGGCCTTCCCGCGCATGATGCGCGACCTCACGAGCTCGCCGAGCGCCGGGTGGTAGGCCCCGCCCACGGCGTCGCCGCCGCTGAGGTCCTCGGTGGGGTTGAGGCCCAGGCGGATTATGGGGATGCCGGCGGCTTCGAATATGGGTACTATGCGCGCGCAGACGCGCACGGCGTCCTCGACCGTGTGCTCGGTATAGCGCCCGGCGCGCCAGAGGTCGCAGAGAGCCGTGTCCTTCACTATTACCGTGGGGTAGACGCGCACGCCGTCGGGCGAGAGCGCGGCTATCTCGCGCGCGGACTCAATGTCCGTCCCGTCGTCAGAGCCGGGCAGGCCGGTCATCATCTGCAAAATGAGCTTAAATCCCGCCGCCTTTACCGCCAGCGAGGCCTCGCGCACGTCCTGAGCCGTGTGCCCGCGCCCGGAGAGGGCGAGGACGGAGTCCGACATGCTCTGCGCGCCGAGCTCGACGGTCTCCACGCCATAGCGCCTCAAACGCACGAGCACGGCGCCGTCTATGGCGTCCGGGCGCGTGGAGAGGCGGATGGAGGCGATGTCGCCCCGCTCGAGCCAGGGCTGCGCAGCGCCAAGCAGGGCCTCCTGCTCGGCGTCCGGTATTGCCGTAAAGCTGCCGCCATAAAAGGCGAGCTGGCGGCGCGTGCCCGCCGGCGTAATGGCGAGCGCACGCTCTATGGCCTCCGTGACGTCCCCGGGCCTCGCCGGCGTGAGAGAGCCGGAGATGCGCCGCTGGTTGCAGAAGACGCAGTCGTTCGGGCAGCCCAGATGCGGCACGAAGACGGGGATGATGCTCTCGCGGGCGCTCATTTGCGCAGCAGCTCCAGCGCGGCGCGGGCGGCGGCCTGCTCGGCCTCCTTCTTGGTGCGGCCGGAGCCCTCTCCCACGGGCCTGCCGTTGAGGCTCACCTGAGTTGTGAAGGTCTTGTCGTGGTCGGGGCCGCTCTCGTTCAGCAGCTGGTAGCTGAGGACGCTGCCGGACTTCTTCTGCACGAGCTCCTGCAGCTCCGTCTTGCAGTCGCCGAAGGCTATGTACTCGCTGTCCAGCTCAGAGAGGATGTAGCGCTCGATGAAGGCGCGCGCCACGTCCATGCCGCCGTCCAGGTACATGGCGGCTATCAGCGCCTCGGTGGCGTCGGCGAGGATGCTCGTGCGGCTGCGGCCGCCGGTGTGCTCCTCCCCCCTGCCCAGGCGCATGTACTCGCCGAGGCCGAGCTCCGTGGCCACGCGGTGCAGGCTCTCCTCGCAGACAAGCTGCGCGCGGCGGCGCGTCATGCGCCCCTCGGGCAGCTCCGGGAAGCGCCGGTAGAGCGCGTCGGCCACAACCATTCCCAGCACGCTGTCGCCCAGAAACTCCAGCCGCTCGTTGTGGGCCACCGGCACCCGGCTCTCGTTGGCGTAGCTGGTAT
>CALWYR010000141.1 GCA_944385805.1 uncultured Oscillospiraceae bacterium | reverse complement strand
CGCCGCTCTGGCTGACCTTCTCCATGGCCTCGGCGATAAGGGTGCCGATGTGCTCGTCGCCGCTGGAGATGGTGCCGACGCGGGCGATGTCGTGGGTGCCGCTCACGGGCTGGCTGTTGGCGCGGATTTCGGCCACGGCGGCGTCGGCGGCCTTCTGGATGCCGCGGCGCATGACCATCGGGTTGGCGCCCGCGGCGAGGTTCTTGAGGCCCTCGCGGATCATGGCCTGGGCCAGGAGGGTGGCGCTGGTGGTGCCGTCGCCGGCGACGTCGTTGGTCTTGGTGGAAACCTCGCGGATGAGCTGAGCGCCCATATCCTCATACGGGTCCTCGAGCTCTATCTCCTTGGCGATGGTCAAGCCGTCGTTGGGGATGAGGGGAGCGCCGAACTTCTTGCCCAGCACTACGTTGCGGCCCTTGGGGCCGAGGGTAATCTTGACGGTGTCGGCGAGCTGGTTGATGCCGCGCTCGAGGGCCTTGCGGGCCTCTTCGCCGTATATAATCTGCTTAGCCATAATAAATTGCCTCCTAAAATTAACGCTTACTCGACGATGGCGAGGATGTCGGACTGCTTGACAATAGTGAGCTCCTCTTCGTCGACCTTGACCTTGGTGCCGCTGTACTTACCGACCAGAACGGTCTCGCCGGCCTTGACGGTCATCTTGACCTCGTTGCCGTCCACCATGCCGCCGGGGCCAACCTCGACGACTTCGTAGAGCTCGGGCTTCTCCTGCGCGGAAGAGGCGAGATAAATGCCGCTCTTGGTGCGCTCCTCAGCTTCCTTCTGCTTGAGGACGACGCGGTCAGCCAAAGGCTTGAGTTTCATGTATATTACCTCCTAAGTTTTTATACCACGTAAAACAGTTTCAGCGGGTTAGCACTCTTTGACCCTGAGTGCTAACCCGCTTATAAATGTACCACACTTTTGCAAAATGTCAAGTCGTAATTGCGAATTTAAGATGATAAATTTTTATGAACAGGAGTTCACAGGCTCCTGTCGCGGAAGAAGGCCATGTCCCGCGGGCAGATGAAGTTGACGCCGCCGGGGATGAGGTCGAGCGTTACGCTGCGGGCGTATTCGCTCTCGCCGTCGATGTTGATGACCTCGGTGTCGCGGCAGGTAATCTCCAGGTGCCGGGTGCGGACGTAGGTGATATACTGCGGGAAGAGCTTGTATTTCCCCCGGGCGTAGCTGGCGACGACGCCCAGCAGGCGGGCGCGGTTGACGCCGGAGGCTATGAGCACGTCCATGAGCCCGTCGTCGGGCCTCGCGTCGTTGGTGGGGTTGAAGCCGCCGCCGTAGAAGCGGCCGTTGCAGACGCAGACCAGGTTGAGCTCCGGCCCGCAGGTCATGCCGTCCACGTTGACGGTCATGGTCTGCTTGACGCCCTTGAAGTAGTTGACCGCCAGCGAGACGACGTAGCCGGCGGGGCCGCCGATGAGCGGCAGGCCGCTGTACTTGTGCACGTCCGTGCCCACGCGCGCGTCGATGCCCAGCGAGCAGATGTTGATGGCGCAGCGGCCGTTGCAGCGGATGATGTCTAGCGGGCGCACCTCGCCGGTGATGAGCTCGGCGAGGTCGGAAAAGCGCGCCTTCTCCTCGCCGAAGGTGCGGATGAAGTCGTTGCCCGTGCCGCAGGGGAAGTGCGTGACGGCGGCGTTGGAAAGCCCCGCCGCGCCGTTGACGCACTCGTTGAGCGTGCCGTCGCCGCCGCAGGCGTAGACGCGCAGCTCGTCGCAGGCCCCGGCCTCGGCGCGTATCTTTTCCGCCGCGTCCATGGGCGCGCTGGTGACGTAGAGCTCAAACTCGCCCGCGCTCCTGACGGCCTCGGGCAGGCGCGCCATCGCCTCGTGTATGAGGCGCAGCTTGTCCTCCGGCTTGAGCTTTCCGGCCACGGGGTTTATTATAAATAGGTGCTTCATTTTTTCCGGCCACCTGCCTTACCATACATATATAGGCTGCACTTTATCATGCCGTTATAGAGCTTGCGGCGCTTGTCCGCGCGGCGGCCCAGCCTGCGCTCGGCCTCCTCGTCGGAGCTCAGGAGGCTCAGCCGCCAGTCCGTGGCGCGCCAGGCCGCGCCGAAGGCCTCCAGCAGCTCCTCGGCCTCGCGCTTTTCGCCCAGGCGCTCGCCGTAGGGCGGGTTGGTGACGATGACGCCGTCCTCCGTCGGGCGCTTAAACTCCCGCGCGTCGGCCACGGCGAACTCGATGTACCGCTCCACGCCGGCGCGGCGCGCGTTCTCGCGAGCGAGGGACACGGCCCGCGGGTCGATGTCGGCGGCATATATGCGGTAGTCGCCGTTAAACTCCCGCGCGCGGGCGGCCTCGCGCTCGGCCTCCCAGACGGCGGCGGGGATGTTCGCCCAGCGCTCGGCGGCGAAGCGGCGGTTTATGCCCGGCGCGCGGCCCTTGGCGGCCAGCGCGGCCTCTATGGCTATCGTGCCGCTGCCGCAGAAGGGGTCGGCCAGCTCCCCCCGGCCGCGGTAGCCGGCGATGTCCACCATCGCGGCGGCGAGCGTCTCGCGCAAGGGCGCGGCGTTGTGCGCGGGACGGTAGCCGCGCTTGTGCAGCGCGGCGCCGGAGCTGTCGAGGAATATGCGGCAGCTGTCCTTGAGTATGGTGAAGCGGATGCGGTACTCGGGCCCGCTCTCGGGCAGCCACTCGAGCGCGTAGCGCCCGCCCAGGCGCGCGGCGGCGGCCTTCTTGATTATCCGCTGGCAGTCGGGCAGCGAGTGCAGCGCGCTCTCCACGCTCCAGCCCTCGACGGGGAAGGCCGCGTCGCGCGGCAGCCAGTCCTCGAGCGGCAGCGCGCGCACGCCCTCAAAGAGCTCGTCGAAGCTGCGCGCGGGGAACTCGCCCAGCAGCAGCAGTATGCGCTCGGCAAAGCGCGAGCGGATGTTCGCGCGCGCCAAACCCGCCGTATCGGCGGCAAAAAGTACGCGCCCGTTCTCCGGCGCGACTGCTTCCATGCCAATATGCCTCAATTCGTTGGCCAGCGGGCCCTCGAGCCCGAAAAGACAGCTGGCGCAGAGCGTCAGCCGCGGCTTAACCATATCCGCTCCCCCTCAGATTTCAACAAATTATCAATAATAAGCATACTATATTTTTCACCGCTTGTAAATGTTAATTTGGCGTAAGGCCCCGCGGAGCATGTCAAGGGGAATACATGTAGCTAATTAGATAAAATTGCCGCAATTTGAGAGGTCAATTTTTTGCTATTTCGTAGAATTCGCTCAAAGGATATTGAAATTCTTTCGACAATCTATTATATTATGGTTGTTCATGATTTGTTCACGTTTAGCGTTTTCGCTTGACGCGAGCGTATCAAAACCGTGAAAACCAAGCTCAGGGAACAGGGGTCCCCTGACGCGCTCCGGGAACTGGTCTATGGCAGGGCCCGGGGGCGGTACGCTTGACTTTCATATCAGACCTAAGAGAGGCACAAAAACTAAAAGGAGTGTGAGTTTATGGTAACCTTTATCATCGGTCTGGTTATCCTGTTCGTCGGCGCCGCGCTGTACAGCAAGCTCTGCGAGCACGTCTTCGGCCCTGATGACCGCCAGACTCCGGCCTACTACAAGGGCGACGGCGTTGACTACGTCCCCATGCGCGGCTGGAAGAACAGCCTCATAAACCTTC
>CALWYR010000140.1 GCA_944385805.1 uncultured Oscillospiraceae bacterium | reverse complement strand
CAGCAGCACGCCCACGACGACGAACATCATGTAGGCCGAGCTCTTGCGCACCAGCTCCGCGCCAAAGGCGCACAGCAGCATGGAGACGACTATGACTATGCCGACGCCGATCCAGTAGTTGACGCCCCAGAAATCCTGAAGCAGGGTGGCGATCGCGTTGAGGCTGCCGCCCGCTGCGGAGATTATCGTGACAAAGAACGAGATGTCAAAGAGGATGACCACGTACTTGTTGCCAAAGAGCTTCGTGACCCAGCTCTCATAGTCGTAGGCGTGGTAGAGGCGCGAAAACTCCATCGAGCAGTAGAGCGCAAAGCCGAGCAGGGCCATGGCGACGACCGTCATGACGATGCCGGGGATGCCGAAGCCGACGTAGTACTGGTTGAGCTGAGTGCCGCTGGCGACGCCGGGGCCGAAGTGCGTGCCCATCCAGACGGATGCGACGCCTATGAACACCGGCAGTCCCTTTTTCTTCGTGTTTTCCATATTTGACCCTCTTTCGTTTCCTTTTCGGCGTCCCCCGACGCCGGCCGCGGCCCCTCGCCGCGCATAAGCTTTCATTTACAGAGCGAGTGATACAAATACAGTAAACGCAAACGGGCGAAAAGTCAAGAAAAAATTTCTCAGTGCAATGATTTAAATTGACATTTTTATAACGAACTTCGGACGCAATGCGCGCCGTTTTGTCAAAGCGCACAGCCGTACTGGCGCATGCT
This sequence comes from uncultured Oscillospiraceae bacterium, assembly GCA_944385805.1. Classification (GTDB taxonomy): domain Bacteria; phylum Bacillota; class Clostridia; order Oscillospirales; family Oscillospiraceae; genus Scatomorpha. The sequence goes on along the minus strand of CALWYR010000140.1, from coordinate 2,602 downwards.
GGAAGCTCTGGGCGGGAATTTCTGCGCAAAACGCTATTGACGCGGCGCGGCGTTCGTTATAAACTAAGCATGTATTTTTTTGCAGCACTGCAAAGCGGAAGGAGACTACAGAATGAAAATAGCGATGGTTGGCTCCGGCGCGGCCGGCAGCGTTTTCGCCAGCTACCTGCGCATGGGCGGGGCGGAGATGTACCTCGTCGACCCCTATAAGGCGCACATGGACAAGGTCGCCGCGGACGGCATGATTTTCCGCAGCCCGGACGGCGAGTTCCACGTCACCGGCTTCCACACCGCGACCGCTCCCGAGGGCCTGCCGACGATGGACGTCGTCATCATCATGGTCAAGACCACCCTGACCGAGGCCGCCTGCGAGAGCGCGCTCAAGCTCGCCGGGCCCGACACCGTGGTCGCCACGCTGCAGAACGGCCTCGGCAACGAGGAGGTCGTGAAGAAATACTTCCCCGCCGGCCGCGTCATGTTCGGCTGCGGCAACATGGGCACCGAGCTGCCCGAGCCGGGCGTCTGCGTGAGCAAGCCCAGCGCCGGCGTGGAGAACCTCTACTTCGGCCCCTGCGAGATGAACGAGCGCACCCGCGAGGTCGGCGAGTACCTCGAGAAGACCTTCGCCGCCGGCGGCGCCAAGCCGAAGTTCTATGAGGACGTGCGCGAGCGCGTCTGGAAGAAGGCCACCTCCAACAGCGGATTCAACACTGTCTGCGCCGTGCTGCGCCTGAAGATACGCGAGGTCTACGAGACCCCCGAGGGCGTCAAGCTGGTCTGGGATATATGGAAGGAGGCCAGCGACGTGGCCGCCGCGCTGGGCATCCCCGGCATCTGGGAGTACATGCAGGAGGAGATGCCCCGCCTCATCAAGGGCCTCGGCGACTACTACCCCTCCATGGCCCAGGACGCGCAGAAGCACCGGCAGACCGAGGTCGACTCCCTCACCGGCGCTATCGGCATGTTCGGCCGCAAGGTCGGCGTCCCCACCCCCACCTGCGACATCATCACCCTCGCGGTCAAGGCCATCCAGGCCAACTACGAGCGCCAGTACTGATACGGCGCAAATACGCGAAGCCCGCCCCGGATTCCGGGGCGGGCTCTTTTCGCGTCCGCTTACAGCTGCGAGAGCGCTATGGCGTTCGTCAGCATGTGGTAGGCTATGGGCGCCCAGATGCTGCTCGTGCGCTCGTAGCTCCAGTTGAGGGCCAGCGCGCCGGGGATATAGAGGATGGCGTAGAGCAGCAGCCGCGGGTCGCTGAGCGCGTAGTTCCAGACGTGGTAGAGGCTGAAGAGCAGCGTGCTCACTATCCAGGCGGCGGCGCGGCTGCGGCGGTGCAGCGCGCCGAAGGCCAGGCCGCGGAAAATCGGCTCCTCAACCAGCGGGGCCATGAAGACGGCGATGGCGAAGATGAGGTTGCCGCTTCCGGGCAGCATGGCCTCTATGGCGTCGTTGTTGGGCGAGGAGCCCAGCTCCATGCCGGCTATCACGGCCAGCGAGCTTATTATCATGTTCAGCGCCAGCTCCAGCAGCCAGGCCGTGGCGACGCTTATGACAAACAGCCCGAGGCGGTCGAGCGCGGCATCAAAGCCCGCGCGCAGCAGCCCGCGGCAGAAGATGAGCATGAAGGCGAGGCCGACGACGTAGTAGAGCACGTTCAGCTGCGCCGAGCTCATCCCCGGTACGAACGCGGCGAGATAGGGCAGCAGGCGCGGCAGGGCCACGACGTGTATGGGCAGGTAGATGAGCAGCGCTATGCGCTCGGCGCGGGTCGTGAGGTCGCGGAAGCCGGGCACGTCGGGTATGAGGGGGCGTTTTTCCATCAGGGGGCCAGCTTTCTCTGCAGTTCGTAGAGGAGGTTCATCGCCTCTATCGGCGACATGGAGTCGAGCCGGGCGGCGCGCAGGCGCTCGAGCGCCTCCTCCTCCGCGCCCTGGCCAAGGGTGAGCTGTGCTGGCTCCCCGGAGGGGGCCTTCTTCCGCTCGGGGGCGGCGGGCGCGGCGGCGTTGAGCTCGTCCAAATACCCGCTCGCGCGGGAGACGACGCTCTCGGGCACGCCGGCCAGTCGCGCGACCTCCACGCCGTAGCTCTCGTCGGCCGCGCCGCGGACGATCTGGCGCAGGAAAATCACGCCCTTGCCCTGCTTGCGCGCGGTGATGCAGTAGTTGCGCACGCCGTCCACACGGCCCTCGAGCGCGGTGAGCTCGTGGTAGTGCGTGGCGAACATGGTCTTCGCGCCCAGGCGGCGGCGGTCGGCGCAGTACTCGAGCACGGCGCGGGCGATGGCCATGCCGTCGTAGGTGGAGGTGCCGCGGCCGATCTCGTCGAGGATGACCAGGCTCTCGCGCGTGGCGCGGCGCAGTATCTCGGCCACCTCGGTCATCTCGACCATGAAGGTGCTCTGGCCGCTGGCGAGGTCGTCGCTCGCTCCGATGCGCGTGAAGACGCGGTCTACCACGCCGATGTGCGCGCTCTTGGCAGGCACGAAGGAGCCCATCTGCGCCATGAGCACTATCAGCGCGGTCTGGCGCATATAGGTGCTCTTGCCGGCCATGTTGGGGCCGGTTATGATGGCGAGGCGGTCGTCGAGCGTGTTCATGA
>CALWYR010000139.1 GCA_944385805.1 uncultured Oscillospiraceae bacterium | reverse complement strand
GGCGAGTTTGAGGCGTAAAAGTTAGGATAATGCGGCAGTTTAGGCGGTTACCCGAATTCTGGGCGCGCAAACAGGCCCTTCAAACATCCCCCTCAAAAAGTGATGTTTGCGGGATGTTAGCGAGATGATTCCGCGATGCAGCGTGGTGAAGTGAGGGGCGGGGCGTCCCTCTTCGTGTTTTTCGGCCCTTACTGCTCATACACCCCGCCGCCGATGAACTCTCTCACCAGCGCGTCGGGGGCTACCAGCTTTTCGTCTATGTTGCCGAAGAGCTGGAGGGCGGGCAGCACCTCGCGCAGCTCGTTGTAGCGCTCTATGCCCTCGGGGATGGCGGAGAACAGCCCGGTGGCGACGGCGTTCATAACCGGCAGCTCATAGGGCAGCGCGGTGTCGAGCATCAGGTTCGCCTTGGCCTTGAACGGCGATATGTAGAGCTTTTCGCCGCGGCGCACGTTGGCCCACATGGCGAGGGTCTTGGCGGGGTCATAGGCGCGGAAGAGCTTGTCGCGCACCGTGCGGCGCACGAGGCGTATCCAGGTGCCCTTGAAGACCACCTGGCCGTTGAACTCCACGTTGCTGCGCGCGGAGATATAGAGCTTGAAGGCCTCCGGGTGCGGCCCCGCTATCTCGTCGTTGAGGGCGTGGATGCCCTCGAAGATGGCGAGCTCGTCGGAGCGGAGCTTGAGGCTCTTGCTGGGCTCCATGACGCGCATCTGGCGCGAGAACTCGTACTTGGGCACGAATATGCGCTCGCCGCGCGCGAGGGCGTCGAAGTGCTCGTTCAGGAGCTCCATGTCGAGGCACCGGGGGCTTTCAAAGTCATAGCTGCCGTCCGCCGTGCGCGGGGCGGTGGCCGGGTCAACGGTGCGGAAGTAGTTGTCGAGGCTTATCGTATAGCTCCTGATGCCGCGGCGGCGCAGCTCCTCCTCTATCTTCTGCGCCGTGGTCGTCTTGCCCGAGCCGCTGGGGCCGGAGAGCAGGACGATGGGGCTGCGCGTGCGGTTCTCCGCTATCATGTCCGCGGCGCGGGAGACCTTCGCGTTGTAGTCCGCGTCGCACTCGGCGAGGAAACCTTTGGGGTCGGCAACCGTGCGGTAATTGATTTCATTGAGGTCAAAGGCCATAGAACTCTGTGATCCTTTCTTTGCCCTTTTGTATGTCTTCTATCTTGTTTATATACTCAAGGGGGTATTTCGGCGCGAAAAAGCGCTTGATTTTGCCCGGGGCCACCAGCTTGGAGGAGCCGCCGGCGCCCATGGAGATTATGCTTGTCAGCTCCTCCATGATGCAGATATTGTACGGGCTCTCGTGCCCGGGCTTTGTCCAGCCCACGTTCTCAAAGCCGCCGGACATATACTTCTGGCGGTAGAGGTAATAGGGCTCATAGCCCGCGGCGGGCAGGCGCGCGAGCGCGTCCGCGAGCATCTTCCCCACCGCCTCCGCCGGCGGCCGCTCTCCGCCGCTTATGGTCAGCGTACTGCCGCGCTTCATGGCGAGGGTGTGAACGGTCACGTTCTCCGGCTCCAGCGCGAGCACCCGCGTCAGCGTCTCGGCGAAGCCCTCCGGCGTATCCGTGGGCAGCCCGGCTATAAGGTCCATGTTGACGTCAAAGCCGCCCGTCTCCCTCACCAGCGCGAGGGCGTCGAGTATGTCCCGCGCCGTGTGCCTGCGGCCGATGGCCTCGAGCACGGAGTCCGACATGGTCTGAGGGTTCACGCTCACGCGGCGCACGCCGTGGGCTCTGAGCGTCTCCAGCTTGCCGCGCGATATTGTGTCGGGCCGGCCTGCCTCCACGGTGTACTCCCGCAGGGCCGAGAGGTCGAAGGCCCCCTCCAGCCGCGAGCAGAGCTCGTCGAGCTGAGCCGCTGAGAGCGTTGTCGGCGTGCCGCCGCCCATGTAGAGCGCCGCGGGCCGCAGCCCGGCGGCGCGGACGGCCTCGCCTGTTGCGGCGATGTCCTTCCACAGCGCCTCGAGGAAGCCGGGCACCAGCTTCATGGACTTCTCCACGCTCTGGCTGACAAAGGAGCAGTAGGCGCAGCGCGTGGGGCAGAAGGGTATCCCCACGTAGAGGCAGACGTCGCGCGGCCGGAGCCGCGCGCTCTCGCGCTCTGAGTACAGCGCGGCGTCGAGGCAGAGCCCGGCGCGCTCGGGGCTCACGAAGTATTCCCGCTCAAAGCGCCCCTTCGCCGCCCTCGGCGAGAGGCCCGCGCGCAGATAGCCCGTCATCAGCTTGGCCGGGCGCACGCCGGTGAGGCAGCCCCAGACCGGCTCCGGCACGCCGCTCGCGAGGGCGGCGCGGTAGAAGGCCAGCTTTATGATGCGGTTATTGTAGTGCGCGGCGGAGTCCCTGTCCGCCATTTTGGCCAGCTCCGCCCGGGCCGAGCCGCGATAGACCCCGCCCTTCCACACGAGCTTCGCCGTGCAGACGGCGTATTTCTCCCCTTCGCGCACTCTTATCTCGCAGCGCTCGCCCGCGGGCCCGCCCGCGGGGTACTCCGGCTTTTCGCCGGGGAAGAGCGTGAGCAGCGTCTGCTCGGCGGCGTACCTGTTGTCTGTGCCGTACAGATATAGCTTCATTTTCCTCTGCTCCCAGGCGGGCGGCACAGCCGTCCGCTCATTTTTACACTATCGTCATCAGCAGCTCGCCGGCCTTTACGCTCTTGCCGGGCTCGATGAAGACCTCGTCCACCCTGCCGTCCAGGCGGGAGACTATGCTCGTCTCCATCTTCATGGCCTCGATAATTGCCACGACCTGGTTGACCTTGACCTCCTCGCCCGGCTTGACGGTGACCTTTGAGACCATGCCGGGTATCGACGCGCCAATCTGGCTCTTGTTGTCCGGGTCGGCCATGACGGTCTTCTTGGCGGTGTCCCCCGCCTCCGGGTCGGGCACGGCCACCTCGCGGCGCGAGCCGTTGAGCTCGAAGACGACGTTCCGCGTGCCGTCCTCGTTCCTGTCGCCGAGGCCGAGGTACTTTATGACCAGCGTCTTGCCGTCCTCTATGTTTATCTGGTTCGTCTCGCCCACGGCGAGGCCGTCGAAGAAGACGTGGCTGCCCATGCGCATGATGTAGCCGTACTCCTTGCGGTGGGTGAAGTAGTCCTGCAGCACCTTGGGGTACATGGCGTAAGAGATGAGGCCCTTGCGGTCGGGGTTGGGCGTGTACTTCTCGACCTCGCGGCGTATCTCGTCCCAGTCCACGGGCGGCAGCAGCTCGCCGGGGCGGCAGGTAATGGGCCGCTCGCCCTTGAGCACCACGCGCTGCAAATCCTCCGGGAAGCCGCAGGGGGGCTGGCCCATCATGCCCTTGAAGTAGCTCACCACGCTGTCCGGGAAGGCGAGGCTCTCCCCGCGCTCGACGATGTTCTCCGGCGTGAGGTCGTTCTGCACCATGAAGATGGCGAGGTCGCCGACCATCTTGGAGCTGGGCGTGACCTTGATGATGTCGCCGAGCATCTCGTTTACCGTGCGGTACATCTCCTTGACCTCGTCAAAGCGCTGGCCGAGGCCGAGGGCCTCAACCTGGGGCTGGAGGTTCGTGTACTGGCCGCCGGGTATCTCGTAGCGGTAGATGTCGGTGACGGGCGTGCGCAGGCCCTTGTCGAAGCGGCTGTAGCGCTCGCGCACGTCGGCCCAGTAGTCGGCCAGCTTCTGCAGCCCCTCTGTGGGCAGGCCCGTGTCGCGCTCCGTACCGCGCAGCGCCTCGGCGAGGGAGTTGAGGCTCGGCTGGCTGGTGAGGCTGGAGAGCGGCCCAATGGCGCAGTCAACCACGTCCACGCCGGCCTCCGCGGCCAGCAGGTAGGTTGCTATCTGGTTGTCGGTGGTGTTGTGCGTGTGCAGGTGTATCGGCACGCCGACCTCGTTCTTGAGCGCGGTGACGAGCTTCTTGGCCGCGTAGGGCTTCAAAAGGCCGCTCATGTCCTTGACGCATATCATGTGCGCGCCGCGCCGCTCGAGCTCTTTGGCGAAGTCGACGTAGTACTTGAGCGTATACTTGTCGCGCTTGGGGTCGAGGATGTCGCCGGTGTAGCAGACGGTGGCCTCGAGTATCTTGCCGGTCTTGAGCACGGCGTCCATGGCCGTCTCCATGCT
>CALWYR010000138.1 GCA_944385805.1 uncultured Oscillospiraceae bacterium | reverse complement strand
GGCGAGTTTGAGGCGTAAAAGTTAGGATAATGCGGCAGTTTAGGCGGTTACCCGAATTCTGGGCGCGCAAACAGGCCCTTCAAACATCCCCCTCAAAAAGTGATGTTTGCGGGATGTTAGCGAGATGTTAGCGAGATGCAGCGTGGTGAAGTGTGGGGGCGGGCGGCAGGTGCGGCGAGGGGAGCGTTGCCCGTAGACCGACGGAAGGGGCGTCGAGGACGCCGCCCCCTACGGTTGGGTGCAATCCGCAGGTGGTTGCAAACCCGTGAGGAATGGCGCACCGAGGACGGTGCGCCCTACAAGGTGGGCGGAAGCCACGGCCATAGCAAGTCCGGCAGCGATGCCGCGCCAGCGGCGAGCGGAGCCACGTCGGTATACCGCACCCGCCAGCAACCCCGGAAAGCGATGCCGCGCGAGCGGCGAGCACGGCCACCCCGACACACCGCACCCACAGGAAGCCCGGTAGCGATGCCGCGGCAGCGGCGAGCACGACCGTCACCGGAGCCGCATCCCGGGAGCGATGCCGCGCAAGCGGCGAGCGGGTGGGTGGGTGCGTTTGGGGACGTGGTTTGACAGCGGTGGGCGTTGGGCAGTAGACGCAGGGTTGCAGCGGTGATTGTTTATAAGGTGTAAAGGTCAGTGGGACGGGGCCACTCAGCGACCCCGGTACGGCGTCGCAAATCAGTAAGTGGGCCCGTGTTCACGCTAGCACCCCCACAGCAACCCCAGTGCAAGCCGCGAAGCGGCGAGCTAGGGCGGTGCGTTATCCGCAGCTGCTCCCCATTAGCCGCAGCAAATTTGCAACCACAGCCGCGACGTCGGCTCGCGGGCGGGCGCGGCCGAGCGCCCTGTTGCGTCCCGCATCCAGCGTTAGTGCGTTGGTAGGAGCCCAAAAGTCACCACGCGGCAGACAGTGGCACCGCAACCCCCCGACCGGCAGCAACCAAAGCGCCTTTTCCTTTCGGGGAGTCTGAGGGACGCTTTCTTTTGGCGCAGCAAAAGAAAGCGCCCCTCAGGAAGAAGGTTATATTTAAGGATAAGCCTAAATAAACAGCAGAAACAGCGCCGGGGGCGTGAGCCCCCCTCACCCCGCTCATTCCTCGGCAGGAACATCCAGAGCCTGCCACCTTGAAAGCCGGATGAGATCGTTTGCGTCAAGATCCGTGAGCCGGTAGCTCTCGCCGTCTGCGATGAGCAGGCGGTCGTCCCACTGCGTCAGGGCGCCCTCGGCCGTGAGCAGCTCCGCGCCGTCGCGCGTGAAGGCCCGGATGACGCTGTAGGAGCTCATGCCGTCCTCGCTCGTGATGTACTCCGTGACCGTGGGCAGGCTCGGCGTCTCGCCGTACTGCTGCCAGAGCCAGTTGAGGTATTCGCCCGTGCGCAGGAGCTCGTTCCCGTCGAGGTCGGTGAGGACGCTGCCGCCGCCCCGGGCGTTATCGAGGTTGAAGAGGACGCGGTCGCCGTCTATGCTCGGGTAGCTGTACTCGCCGCTGCCCTCGGGCAGAGGGAAGCTGTGCTCCGCGCCGGAGTCCTCGCTGATTGTGACCACGCCGTCCGCGATTTCGTACCAGCCGCCCTCATAGCGCACGCGGCCGGAAGCCCAGTCATCCTCGCCGGGCCGGAAGGGCTCGGGAGCGGAGTCGAGCACCTCGCCCGTGGAGAGGTCGATGTAGGTGTTCTCTGACTCGGGCCCGCCCGTCCAGAGCATGAACTGGAGGTAGTGGCCGAGCATATAGGTGCAGTCCCAATAGACCATGCCGGGCCTCAGCCCCTCAACGGGTATGGCCCCCGCCTCCCAGCGCCAGAGCTCGCGCCCGTCGCTGCCGGAGAGCATGACCGCGTCGCCCTCGAGGTCGAAGAAGAGCGCGCCGAAGGGGTTGGAGCAGACGCAGTCGGTGAAGACCTGCCCGCTGTACCAGCTGCCGTCCATGGCCGCGAGGCCGTAGCGGTCGTCGTATTTGGGCATCCACTCTTCGGCGGGCTCATCCTCGAGCTCCACGGCCGTGCGCAGGAGCAGCGCGTCGCCATAGCGCTCGCCGGGCAGGGTGGTCGAGGTGTCCGTCAGGGCCTCCACGCTGGTGTAGACGGGGTCGGTTATAATCTCGCCCTCGCGCGTCGCGAGGCCATAGAACCAGCCGCTGCCCCAGAACTCAGCCTCGCTCTCGCCGCCGATGTAGGGCACCAGCTCGCCGTAGTCGTCCGCGGGGATGAGGGTGTCCGTGCAGCCCGCGTAGCGGCGGTTGGCGATGTTGGGCGCCGGGGTTTCGAGCACGTCCCAATGGGTCAGGACTGCCGGGCCCGACGGGGTAGGCGACGGAGCCTCCGTAACCCCGCAGGCGGAGAGTGAGAGCAGCAGCGCCGCCGCCAGGGCGAGGGCAATTGCATTGCGCTTCATGGTGTTATCCTCCTGTTTCATAGCTTCAACCTTCTTCCTGAGGGGCTCAGGCTCCCCGCGCTTCCTTGAGGGGGGCCTCAAACTCCCGCCCTCCCTGAGGGGCGCTTTCTTTTGCTGCGCCAAAAGAAAGCGTCCCTCAGACTCCCCGAAAGGAAAAGGCGCTTTGGCGGCTGCCGGTCGGGGGGTTGCG
>CALWYR010000137.1 GCA_944385805.1 uncultured Oscillospiraceae bacterium | reverse complement strand
GCGTCTCGGCGCAGTTGCAGACGCTGGTGCGCTGGGTCTTGGCGTTCACGGTTATGGCCTCGGCCATGGCGTAGTCCGCGCTCTCGTCTATGTAGACGTGGCAGTTGCCGGTGCCGGTCTGGAGTATGGGCACGGTGGCCTTCTCAACGGCGTTGTTGATGAGCCGCGCGCTGCCGCGGGGGACTATCAGATCGACGTAGTCGCGCAGCGTGAGCAGCTTGTCGACCACGTCGTGGCCGCGCTCGGCGACGAGGCAGACGGCGTCGGGCGTTATGCCGCGCTCCGTGAGCGCCTGGCGCATGACCTCGACAAGGGCGGCGTTGGACTCATAGGCCGAGCCGCTGCCGCGCAGGAGTATCGCGCTGCCGGCCTTGAAGGCGAGGGAGGCGGCGTCGACGGTGACGTTGGGCCGCGCCTCGTAGATTATGCCGATAACGCCCATGGGCACGCGCACCTTCTTTATGCGCAGGCCGTTGGGGCGCGTCCAGTCCTTGAGCACCTCGCCCACGGGGTCGGGCAGCTCCGCGACCTGGCGGAGGCCGAGGGCCATGTCGGCCACGCGCTTTTCGTTGAGCATGAGGCGGTCAAGCATGTCCTCGCTCATGCCCTTTGCCCTCTCGCGCTCCATGTCCGCGCGGTTGGCGGCGAGCACAGCGGCGCACTGGGCCTCCAGCGCGTCGGCCATTGCCAGCAGGGCGGCGTTTTTCTGCTCCGTGGTCAGCTGGGCCACGGCGGAGCTCGCGGCCTTTGCCGCGGCGGCGCTCTCAATCAATGTCTTCATTCGCTTACCTCCTGTTCCATGTGTGCGTAGTTGTCCTGATGTATTACCTCGGCGGGACGGCCCGGGAAGCTGGCCGTGGCCTTGGACGTGGGCTGTCCCATTATTTCCCTCAGCTCGGCGGCGGAATAGTTCACCGTACCGCGCCCGAGGCACGTATCTGTGCCGGATTTATACACTTTCACCACGTCTCCGACGCCAAAGTCGCCCTCCACGGCGCGCACGCCCGCGGGCAGCAGGCTGCGGCCCTTGTTGCAGAGCGCCTCCGCCGCGCCGGAATCTATGTACACGTTGCCGCGCGTGGGCGCGTAGAAGGCCATCCACTGCAGGCGCGTCTTCATGCCGCTGCCGGCCTTGAAGTAGGTGCCGCGCGCCCTGCCCTCGACGGCCCGGGCCAGCACGTCCGGCTCGCGCGAGGAGCATATCACCACGGCCACGCCCGCGCCGGAGGCGAGCTTCGCGCCCTCGACCTTGGTGGCCATGCCGCCGGTGCCGTTGGCCGTGCCCGCGCCGCTGGCGAGGGCCTCTATCTCCGGCGTCACCCTCTCGACGTAGGGTATGTGCCGCGCGTCGGGGTTGGAGCGCGGGTCGGCGGTGTAGAGCCCGTCGGTGTCGGTGAGCAGGCAGAGCAGGTCTGCGTGCATCATGGCCGCCACCTGCGCGGAGAGCATGTCGTTGTCGCCCAGCTTGAGCTCGGCAATGCTGACGGTGTCGTTCTCGTTGATGATGGGCACCGCGCCGCGGCTGAGCAGCACCTCCAGCGCGGAGAAGGCGTTGTGGTAGCGGCGCCGGTCGGAGAAGTCCGCGCGCGTGAGCAGTATCTGCGCCGCCACATAGCCGTGCTCGGCCAGGCAGCGGGTGTACTCCTCCATCAGCAGCCCCTGACCCACGGCGGCGCTCGCCTGCTTCGCGGGCACGGCCACGGGCCGCTCCTGATAGCCCAGCAGCGAGTACCCCGCCGCGATCGCGCCGCTGGTGACCAGTATCACCTGATGCCCTGCGTCGCGGAGACGGGCGAGCTGCCCCGTCAGCGCGCGCAGCCGCGCGAGGTCGAGGCGGCCGCTTTTTTCGGTCAGCGAGCTCGTGCCGATTTTTACGACTATTGTCTTTTTTGACATGTTGCACCTCGGGAGCTATGTATAGTATTAGAAGTTTATTATAGCATATCTACCCACAATAGGAAAGCATAAAAGCGTGAACTTTGCGCGCCGGGTTCCGTATTGCGGGTTCCGCGCCGCTGTGCTACAATGGTGGCGGTGATATTATGAAGAAACGCATCCTTTTCATCGCCACCGGCGGCACCATAGCCAGCGAGGTCACGGCGCTGGGCCTCAAGCCGGGCGTGGGGGCGGAGGCGCTGCTGCGCGCCGTCCCGGCCATCCGCGAGCTCTGCGACGTCGAGAGCGAGCAGCTCTACGACCTCGACTCCACCGACATCGGCCCCGAGCACTGGCTGGGCATGGCGCGCGTGATACGCGAGCGCTACGAAGAGTTCGACGGCTTTGTCCTCAGCCACGGCACGGATACCATGGCCTACTCCGCCGCGGCGCTCAGCTACCTCATCCAGGGCAGCGCCAAGCCGATAGTTTTCACCGGCGCGCAGAAGCCCATCGGCTTCGACACCACCGACTCGCGCGTCAACCTGCTCGACAGCTTTATATGCGCCTGCCGCGAGGACATGCACGGCGTCATGATAGTCTTCAACGGCCGCGTGATTCTCGGCACCCGCGCGCGCAAGACTCACTCCAAGAGCTTCGACGCCTTCTCCTCGATAAACTACCCCCACATCGCCGACGTGCGCGACGGCCGCGTGACGCAGTACATAGTTCCCGGCTTCGAGAAGAAGCCCCGCTTCTACTCCGAGCTCGACCGCCGCGTCTCGCTCCTGAAGCTTATCCCGGGCGCGGACACGGAGCAGCTGCGCTTCCTCTTTGAGCGCAGCGACGCGCTGGTTATCGAGAGCTTTGGCGTCGGCGGCCTGCCGCGCGAGATGCACGAGGCCGTCCACGCCGCCGCGCGGGAGGGCAAGCTCATCGTCATGACCACGCAGGTGCAGAACGAGGGCAGCGACCTCGCCGTCTACGGCACCGGCCGCCCGCTCAGCGAGGACCCGCTCATTCTCGAGGCCTACGACATGACCACCGAGGCCGCGGTCACCAAGCTCATGTGGCTGCTGCCCATCTCCCGCAGCCAGGCCAAGGCCGCGCGCCTCTTCTACACGCCGGTCAACAAGGACATCCTGGCCGTCCACGGCTGAGGAAAAACGCTCAAAACGTAAGAAAAGCCCGCCTTTTCGGCGGGCTTTTGGCTTTAAACCGGGGGATTTCTCAGACGTTGCGGTAGCGGCCGTCCATCTTGATGTAGCTCAGGCGCAGGGTCTTCATGCGCCACTTGTCATCCTCGCCGCGGACGAAGTCGTCGATGTAGACGGCCCAGCTGCGCACCAGGGCGCCGTCGTCCTTGTAGAGGTTGTGGTCCTCGTACATGAAGATGGTGCGGGCGTTGTTCTCGTCCATCAGCCAGACCAGCGGCTGGTGGCCCATGTGGGTGGTGGCCATGCTGGCGTTGACGCGCTTGCTGCGCTCGGCCTGCTCCTGGGCGGTGACCTTCTGGGGGCCGAAGCAGTAGTAGCTGAAGTCCTCGGTGAAGAGGTCGCTTCCGGCCCACTCCTCGCGCTTCATGTCCATGCACCACCAGTAGAAGTGCTGCGCGTCGATGATGCGGCGCACCTCGCAGAGCTGCTCGGGGGTGTACTTCTGCTCGCGCACCTTGAGCATAACCTCTTCGATAAGTTCGCGCATCTTGGGGTCTTCGGGGATAACTTTGATAGACATTGTGATTCCTCCTGGAAATTTATTGATTTTTGGACGGGATGAGCTTCTCCTTGCCGCCCATGTAGGGGCGCAGGGACTCCGGGATGTCGACCGTGCCGTCGGCGTTGAGGTTGTTCTCGAGGAAGGCTATGAGCATGCGCGGCGGCGCGACGCAGGTGTTGTTGAGCGTGTGCGCGAGATAGAGCTTGCCGTCCTCGCCGCGATAGCGTATCTTGAGGCGGCGGGCCTGGGCGTCACCGAGGTTGGAGCAGGAGCAGACCTCGAAGTACTTCCGCTGCCTGGGGCTCCAGGCCTCGATGTCGCAGCTCTTGACCTTGAGGTCGGCGAGGTCGCCGGAGCAGCACTCGAGCTGGCGCACGGGGATGTTGAAGCTGCGGAAGAGCTCGACGCTGTACTGCCAGAGCTTCTCGTACCAGTCCATGCTCTCCTCGGGCTTGCAGACGACTATCATCTCCTGCTTTTCAAACTGGTGTATCCTGTAGACGCCGCGCTCCTCGAGGCCGTGCGCGCCCTTCTCCTTGCGGAAGCAGGGGGAGTAGCTGGTGAGGGTCTGCGGCAGCTGCTCGCCGTCGAGGATCTGGTCCTTGAAGCGGCCAATCATGCTGTGCTCGCTGGTGCCGATGAGGTAGAGGTCCTCGCCCTCTATCTTGTACATCATCGCGTCCATCTCCGGGAAGCTCATGACGCCCTCGACCACCGCGCCGTGTATCATGAAGGGCGGGATCACGTAGGTGAAGCCCTTGTCTATCATGAAGTCCCTCGCACGGGCGAGAACCGCCTCGTGCAGGCGCGCGATGTCGCCCATGAGGTAGTAGAAGCCGTTGCCGGCGACGCGGCGCGCGCTGTCGAGGTCTATGCCGTTGAAGCTCTCCATGATCTCCGTGTGGTAGGGGATCTCGAAGTCGGGCACCTTCGCCTCGCCGAAGCGCTCCACCTCGACGTTGTGGCTGTCGTCGGGGCCTATCGGCACGCTCGGGTCTATCATCTGCGGGATGCGCAGCATGATCTCGCGCACCTTCTCGTTGAGCTCCGCCTCCTGCGCCTCCAGCTCGGCGAGGCGCTCGGCCTGGGCCTTGACCTTGTCCTTTATCGCCTCGGCCTCGGCCAGCTTGCCCGGGTCCTTCTTCGCCTGGCCCATGAGCTTGCCGACCTCCTTGGAGAGGGCGTTGCGCTGCGCGCGCAGCTCGCTGGCCTCGGTTATGGCGGCGCGGGCCTTCGCGTCAAGCTCTATCACCTCATCGACCAGCGGCAGCTTCTCATCCTGAAACTTCTTCTTTATATTTTCCTTCACAGCGTCCGGATTCTCGCGGACAAACCTTATATCAAGCATCTTTTACCCTCTCAGTCCTTGTTTTCCAGCGCGGCGAGCAGCTCGATGAGCCTCTCGCGGTCGTCCGCGCCGTAGTATTCGAGCGTTATCCTGCCGCGCTTGCCGTTCTCTGTGAGCTTCACACGGCGGCCCAGCGCCTTTTCCAGACGCTTTGTCACCTCGGCGGCGTAGTCAACGCGGATTTCCGTCTCCGGCGCGGGCTCCTTCGGCTCGCGCATGAGCTTGGCGGCCAGCTGCTCGGTGCGGCGCACCGAGAGCCCGTTGGCTATGACGCTGCGCGCCGCCTCTATCTGCGCCTCCTCGGGCTTCACGCCCACCAGAGCGCGCGCGTGTCCCGCCGAGAGCAGGCCCTGCTCCACGAATTGCTGCACCTCCGGCGCCAGCGTCAGCAGGCGCAGAGCGTTCGTGACGGTCGGGCGCGACTTGCCCACGCGCCTCGCCGCCTCCTCCTGAGTGAGGCCGTAGACCTCCAGCAGCGTCTTATAGCCCAGCGCCTCCTCGACGGGGTTCAGGTCCTCACGCTGGAGGTTCTCTACCAGCGCCAGCTCCGTCGCGAGCCTGTCGTCGGCCTCTATAACGCGCACGGGCACTTCCTTCAGCCCGGCCAGCCGCGCGGCTCGCCAGCGGCGCTCGCCGGCGACTATCTGGAAGTAGCCGTTTTCCAGCCGGCGCACAGTCAGCGGCTGTATGAGCCCGTACTCCGCTATCGACTCCGAGAGCTCCTGGAGGCTTGCCTCGTCAAAGCTCGTGCGCGGCTGCCCCTCGCGCGGCTCTACGCGGGAGATTGGCAGCTGGCGGATTTCCTCCGCCTGGTCCCTCTCGGCCTCGCCAAAGAGGGCGTTCAGACCGGTTCCCAGGCCCTTCTTCGCTGACATGTCACTCCTCCCTCCTGATGAACTCGTCCGCGAGGTGCAGGTAGGCCCTGCTGCCGCGCGACATGCGGTCGTATTTTATCACCGGCATACCGTGGCTCGGGCTCTCGGCTATCCGCACCGCCCGCGGTATGCGCGTCCGGTAGACGCTATTGCCGAAGAACTTCTGTACCTCGGCGGCCACCTGGTCGGAGAAATTGGTGCGCGAATCGTACATCGTCAGCACTATCCCCTGCACGTCCAGTGCGGGATTCAGCGTCTTTTTCGTCAGCTTTATGGTCTGCATGAGGTCCGCGATGCCCTCCAGCGCGTAGTACTCGCACTGCACCGGTATCAGCACGCTGTCCGCGGCCGCCAGCGCGTTCACGGTCAGCAGCTCCAGCGAGGGCGGGCAGTCGATGAATATGTAGTCGTACTGCTCCCGCGCCGGTGTCAGCGCCGTCTTCAGCACGTACTCGCGCGACTCCATGTCCACCAGCTCCACCGTCGCGCCGGAGAGCTCGCGGTTGGAGGGCAGCACGTCGCCGAACTGCGTGTGCTCCACGCATTCGCCAAAGGCCCTGCCGCTGACCAGAAGGTCGTAGACGTTGGGCATCCTGTCCTTGCCGACGCCCATGCCGGAGGTGCTGTTGCCCTGCGGGTCGCAGTCCACGAGCAGCACGCGCCTGTTGCGCTTGTTCAGCGCCGCGACCAGATTGATGCAGGTCGTAGTCTTGCCAACGCCGCCCTTTTGATTGGCGACGGCTATAATCTTGCCCATATCAGCCCTCCTGTCTGCGCCTATTATAGCAGAGCCCCGGCCCAGTTTCAACATGTTTCACGTGAAACAAGATGAATCGTCGCTGCGCGCGGCGATGTTTCACGTGAAACACTCCCCTCAACCCTTGAGCAGGTCGATGTCCGCGATGCTGAGCCCCTCGTGCAGGGCCAGGTTGACGGCGTAGCCCAGCAGCTTCGAGAGCGAGCGCACGGAGTCATCAATGTCGCGCGGCGTGACGAACATGCCCTTCGCGCCCTCGTCGTCGCTGAACATGGCGAGGTCGACCACGGTCGGCACGCCTATCGCCAGCACGGGCAGGCCCAGGGTCGCGCGGGTGAGGGCGGCGCGGTTGTTGCCTACGCCGGAACCGGGCACAATGCCGGCGTCCGTGAGCTGGACGGTGGAGCACAGGCGCGAGAGGGAGGCGGCGGCCAGCGCGTCGAGCGCTATGACCTGCGCGGGCTTTACACGCTCGCAGAGCGAGTTGAGCAGCTCGGCGCTCTCTATGCCGGTCGAGCCAAGCACTCCCGGCCGCGCCACGCAGACGGGCGCGAGCCCGGCGAAGTCCTCCGGCATGGCGGACTTGAGGTGCCGCGTGGCCAGCACGTACTCAGCCGCCAGCGGGCCGACGGCGTCCGGGGTCATCACGGCGTTGCCCAGCCCGGCCACGAGCGTGAGCTCGCCCGGGCGCGGCAGCAGCGAGCGCAGCAGCGCCGCCAGCTCGGCGGCGCAGTTTTCAAACGACTCCGGCTCCCTGCGAGTCAGCGTCTGCGTACTGAGCGTGAGATACTTGCCGATGGGTTTACATAACGCTTCAGCCCCGCGCTCATCCAGAATCTCGACGCTCTCAATCTCACAGCCGCGCTCGGTGTAGGCCGCGGCGCGCACTCCGGCTAGCTCGCCGGCGCCGAGACTTTCGCGCTGTTCGCAGGCAAGGTCGGTGCGGAATTTTCCAGTCATAGTGTCATCGCGCCTTTCAAACACAAGATACGGTATAATATCTGCCGTTGTGGGCGCGATATGCAAAAATAGCGGCGCGAAACGCAAAAAGCTCTTGATTTTTGGCCGCGCTGATGGTAAAATAACAGTCCGAGCGTGTAGAACACGTAATTTTATAGGAGGAGGTGGCAAAGGAAACATGCCCAACATCAAGTCCGCCATGAAGCGTGACGCCAAGAGCAAGGTGGAGAACGCCCGCAACCGCGCGCAGAAGACCGCGCTTAAAACCGTCATGAAGAAGTTCGACGCGGCAGTCGCCGAGGGCAACAAGGAGGCAGCTGCCGGCACCTATAAAGTTGCTGTCAAGTCCGTCGACCGCGCCGCGGCCAAGGGACTCATCCACAAGAACAACGCCGCGCACAAGAAGAGCGCCATG
>CALWYR010000136.1 GCA_944385805.1 uncultured Oscillospiraceae bacterium | reverse complement strand
GGCGCCGGGGGCCCCGGCCGGGGTGGCGGGGCCGCGGCGGGGGGGGTTGGTGGGTTTGGGGACGTGGTTTGACAGCGGGGGGCGTTGGGTTGTGGCCGAAGGGTTGCAGCGGTGATTGTTTATAAGGTGTAAAGGTCAGCGGGACGGGACCCCCCAGCGTAGCCGGTACGACCCCGCAAATTTGCACCACCACACAGCAACCCCAGTGCAAGCCGCGAAGCGGCGAGCTAGGGCGGTACGTTGGTTGCTCACGCTCGACTCCAGCCCGTCGCGTCCCGCAGGGACAGCCGCGACGTCGGCTCGCGGGCGGGCGCGGCCGAGCGCCCTGTTGCGTCCCGCAGCCAGCGTTAGTGCGTTGGTAGAAACCCAAAAGTCACCTCGCGGCACCACGCCGCACCGCAACCCCCAGACCGGCAGCAAAGGCGCCTTTTCCTTTCGGGGAGTCTGAGGGACGCTTTCTTTTGGCGCAGCAAAAGAAAGCGCCCCTCAGGGAATAGGTTAAGTTTAAGGACAAGCCTAAAGAAACAGCGCCAGCCGTGGAGGGCGCTCAGCCCCCCCGTGCATCCTCAACCCCGCACGCCGCCTCATTCTTCACAGGGTCGAGCCAGAAGCGCAGCCCGCCGGGCTCCGTCACGCGGAACATGTGCGCGAAGTCGCCGCAGTCGGGGCAGTAGTCGAGGAAGCGGTTGGGCAGCCCGTCGAGAAGCTCGGGGCGGTAGAGCTCGGTGCGCTTGTCCTGCCAGATGGCGCAGTAGAAGATGTCGGCCTCGACGAGGTCCTGGAACATGTGGCTGCCGTAGCTGAGCTCGGGCATGTAGCCCGCGCGGTCGTCGCTCACCTCGCAGACGCCGGCGAAGCCGCTTATGTCGGCAAAGGAGCAGGGCACGCCGAGCTCGGGTGAGCTGGTGCCGAGGCGGCCGGGGGCGAGCAGCAGCACCTTCCTGCCGCTGCCCTTGAGCGCGCGGTTGAGCTTGCCCACGGCCTTGGCCACCAGTGGCTTCTTACTGTAGGGGTACTCGTAATAGGCCTTTGCGTCTATCTCTATGACCACGTCGATGGGCGTGCTCGTGGCGGGGCCCATGGCCGAGTCGCGCAGGCGGAAGAAGCTGCGCTCCTCCGGCAGCCGCGGCACGCTCACGCGCCCGCCCGGCTGGCCGATGTAGAGCGGGCGGCACTGCAGGAGGTTGACCACGAACTCGCCGCCCTCGTCGGTGTTGACGGCGTACTCTATGTCCACGGGCGTGCCGTATACGTTCTCGAGGCACTTGAGCAGCGAGCGCATCAGCTGCGGGAAGGGCGTGCGCTCGAGGAAGCCCTGGCAGCTCACGAACCAGACGGGGTCGTTGTAGCCGGAGGCGCGCAGCGACTCCTCGGCCTCGGTGTCGCGCTCGTACATGAGCGACCAGAACCAGCGCGGCAGGCACTGGCGGATGCTCTCCGCGTCCACGCTGCGGAAGGCGCGCCGCTCGCGGTCTATGACGTCCACGCTGTGCTGGGAGAAGCGGTGGCGCTCGGCCGTGCTGGCGTGTGAGCGCGCCGTGGGCCGGTCGAGGCTCACAAGGCGCGGGTAGTCGTCCTCCGTGCGGTCGACGGCCTTGGTGCCGAGGCCCACGACCAGGCGCAGCATCCCGGCCTCGGGGTCGGAGTCCTGGCCGGTACGGTAGAGGCTGCGCGAGAAGCCCACCCCCGCCGCGCCCGGCAGGTAGTAGGGCCCGGCCCAGGAGCCGGAGACGCGCTGCACGAGGATGCTCATCTGCTCGTCGAGCTTTTCGAGCCCGCGCTGGACGCGGTACTCGAGCGCCGAGGGGTCCATGGTGCTGGCGTAGACGGTGCGCACCGCCTGCTCGAACTGGCGCAGCCGCTCCTCGGGCGAGCCGAAGTTGACGCAGAAGACGCTCTCATACTTGCCGGCGAAGGCGTTGCCGAAGCCGTCCTCGAGGAAGCTGGAGGAGCGCACGATGATGGGGCTCTGCCCGTAGTGGGCGAGCATGGCCTTGAACTGCTCGCGTATCTGCTCGGAGAACTCGCCGTGCAGCAGCGCCTCGCGCAGCTCGGGGGCCTTTGTGAAGAAGCCCTCGGGAGTGCGCTGCTCCACGCGCAGCTTCCAGCAGTTGTTGTTGACGATGTAGGTGTAGAAGACGTCCGAGCCGATGAAGAAGCTGTCGTGCGGCTCGGCGTGCTCGCGGAATTCGGGCAGGCAGACCTCCGCTATCTTGCGCGCCAGGAGCATGCCGCAGGCCTTGCCGCCGATGGAGCCGGAGCCAATCATGCGGTCGCGCACGGCGAAGTAGTCGCGCGGCTCGAACATCTGGCGTATCAGCTTCTGCACGTGCCCGTCGCGGCTCATCATGCTCTCGAGCAGCACGCGCTCGGTGTCCGAGTGGAAGCGGCCCTGGCCGAACTCCAGCTTGGCCTGGGCGAAGAAGCGGCCGTGGCTGTCGTAGTTCTGGTCCTGGCTGTGGGAGGAGATGTCATCGAGCAGCCTGTAGTAGCGGCTGAGGGCCACGCCGCCGTCGAGCGGCTTGAAGGGCCCGCCGTCCACGCTTACGTGTGGGATGTAGATGTTGATGCCCTCGCGGTCCTGGGCCTTGAGCGTGTGGATGTAGACGCTCGAGTCCGCGGTGTAGACGTCTATGAGCACCTGCGTGGTGTCGCGTATCCTGGCCGTGGCCTCAAAGCTGTGCCGCCCGCGCAGCAGCGGGAAATAGGCCACCGTCTCCAGCTCGTAGAGGTAGGGGCAGGTGACGCGGAAGAAGTTGCCCATCATCTGGTCGGTGTACCAGGCGCTCTGCAGCTCGCTGAGGCAGTCGAAGACGTAGAAGGCCCCCTTGCCCTCGGCGGTTATGCGGTCGTAGATGGCGACCGTGAAGGGCTCGAAGCCGGCGTCGGGGTCGAACTCGTATATCTCCAGCCCGGGCCGGGCGGTGAAGAGCTGCTCGTGGCCGGTGAAGTGCATGTACACGATCCTGCGCCCGTCGGCGATGGCCTGCTCCACAAAGGGCAGGGCGAAGAGCCGGTATTCGCCGAGCTCGGACACCTGCCAGACCACGTTGTCGCCTATCCTGATGCTGTCGAATACCTCGTCCGCGCCCGGATAACCGCTCTTGACCTTGTCGAAAAGCATAGCTGCGCCCCCTTTTGCTTTGTCTAATATAAATAGTATACAGCACACAGCGGCGGCTTGTCACGCACAATATGCCAAAACGACAAGTTAATTCTTTAACGCTTCCTTGACAAAGCCCCCGCGCGCTATTATCATCGGGATGTCTGGATTGGAGGGAGCTATGGATACGCGCTTTACGGTGCTGGAGCGGCGCTTCGGCGCGCCCGGCGAGAGCACATACGGCAAGCTGTGGCTGCCCGCGGGTGTGGAGCGGCCGCGGCTGATAATCTTCGCGCACGAGGTGGGCTGCACTCACTCGCGCGCCCGGCCCTGGGCCGAGCGGCTGACGGCGGAGGGCTGGGCCCTCTTCGCGCCGGACTTCCGCGGCGGCGGCGCGCACAGCCGCAGCGACGGGGCCACGACGGATATGTCCGTCATGACCGAGGCCGCCGACCTGGAGGCCGTCTTTGACGAGGCGCTGCGCTGGGACGAGGTGGACGCGGAGCGGCCCGTGCTCATGGGCGCGAGCCTGGGCGGGCTGGTTGCCGCCATCTGCGCCGCGCGGCGGCCGCGGCGGGTGCGCGCCATGGCGCTGCTCTACCCGGCCTTCAACATGCCGGAGGCCACGCGCCGCGACTGGCCAAACCGTTCGCAGGTGCCCGAGAGCTTCAGCCTGCGCGGCTGGATCCGCCTGGGCCGCCGCTACGTGGAGGACGTCTGGGACTACGACGCCTACGCCGCTGCGGTGAGCTATCCCGGCCCCGTGCTGATATTCCAGGGCGGCGCGGACGACATCGTCTACCCGCAGCGCACGCGCCGCGCAGCGGAGCTCTTCCCCGACGCGCGGCTGGTCATGTACCCCGGGGCCGGGCACATGTTCTCCGGCGAATACCTGCGCGACGCGATGGAGAAGACCGCCGCCTGGCTGGAAACGGTGTAGTCTTCCGCAAAAGTGAAACATGCTCTGCCGGCAGAAAAGCGCCGGCAGAGCGTTTTTGATGCTGACGACCACGGAGGCGGCGGGGACTGCCACGGCGTTGCCCGCGGTGGTGGCGACGGCCCAGCCCGCGTAGCCGGGACGGCGGGACGTATTTGCGCGTCACGCTTGGGAACGCGCGCGAATATCCCGCAAGCTAATTGCATCCCGGCGCGGGATATGATACAATAGGATGAAAATACCCATGCAAAAGGCTTAAGCCTTTTGCCGTTTGGTGTACACACCAAACGATGCGCCGCTGCTTTTGCGCGGCTTATGCAGGCGCCGCGGAAAGCGCGCGGCGGGACACCACCGGAAGGAGGCCGACCAAAATGGGTAAACGACTTTTGAGCATCTGCATGGCCCTGGCCCTGTGCCTGACCCTGCTCCCCGTCACGGCACTGGCGACGGAGAATGCCCCTGCGACACTGATCGTAGGCGGCACAGACGTAAAAAGCGGCGGTTACTGGACAACGGGCACAGACGGCAAACTGACGGAATGCAATAACAGCACAGAACCTCCCGCAACTTGGAACGTCCACTATGACGCAAGCAACAACACCCTGACCTTAAACGGGGCAACGATCACGGGAAACAGCGATAGTTCATCAGTTTCTTCTGGCGTTGGCATCTATGCGTCCAGCAGTTCTGAGGATGTGTCGTTGACCATCAGCTTGCAGGGCGAGAACACGATCACCAGCAGCAGCGGAATTTATGTGTATTCATCAACTACCGGCGACGCCAGCCTGACCATCTCGGGCAACGGCAGTCTGAATGCCAGCGGCAGTTCGGCTGGAAGTGGAATACAGGTTCAGAGCAATAGCGGCAGTGCCACCCTGAGCATCCAGAACATCGAGGTCACGGCGCAGGGAGGTGACTACGGCAATGGTGTTACAGTGCAGGCCGGCGGCGATAATTCGGCAGCCTCTATGACTGTTGAGGGCGGCAGCCTGACGGCGACTGGCAGCGGCAATAACGGTGCGGGGATTAGATTTCAGCTTGGCTCCAGCGATTCTGGCTCCGGCACGCCCAGCCTGACCGTCAGCGGCAACTCCATCGTGCGGGCCAATGGCGGGATCAGCGACAACTCCAGCACCTCCATAGAGGTTGGGAGCGCCAGCGGAGCTGCCAACGGCGGCATCGTCTGGGACGGCAAGAACGGCACTGTATACGGTTCCGTCACCTTGCAGGAGGATTTAGAGATCGGCGAGGGCGAGAGCCTGACGATTCCGAACGGGGCAAGCCTGACGATCAGCAGCGGCGCAACGCTAACCGTGAACGGCGGCGAGCTGAACGGAACGCCAAGCGGTGATGCGACCTACAAAGTCACCGGCGTGTCGTTGAATAAGGACAGCTTGAGCCTTGGTGCGGGGGACAGTGAAACCCTCACCGCTACCATCCCGCCGGACAACGCCACAAACAAGGATGTGCCAGGGAGCA
>CALWYR010000135.1 GCA_944385805.1 uncultured Oscillospiraceae bacterium | reverse complement strand
CGTCGTCCACGCCGCTGGAGGCGTAGTAGCAGAGCGAGCGCTCCTCGCGCAGGGTGCGAAAGAGCTTGCTCGTCGCCGTGCCGCCAAATACGGCGTTGAAGACGCGCAGCGCGGCCATGTCGGGCTCCTCCATGCACTCGCCCAGACGCCAGCCCATGGCCAGCTTGCCCTGGGAGACGTCCATCGTCTCGAAGAAGCGGCGCGGCTCGGCCTCCACGGCGTTCATGCGCACGTCGGTGCCGAGGTCAAAGTTAAGCTCGCCGCGCGGCAGGGAGTCCAGCGCCGGCAGCACGGCGTCGCGCAGGGCGGAGAAGCTCTCCGCGCCGCAGTAGAAGACCTCAACCGGGCAGGACGATAGCAGCTCGCGGTAGCGGCGGGTGAGCCGGGTGTAGTGTATCGCCTCGGCCTCCTCCGGGTCGCTCAGCACGCTCGCGGCCAGGTCCTCATAACAGCACATGAGCTCGATGAGCCGCCCGAAAGCGTAGGACTCGCGGTCGTTTTTGGCCGCGCGAATCCGCTCGGCGAGCTTGAGCTTTTCGCTGTTCACATAGTCCGGCAGCAGCAGGCCGCCGCGCGTGTTGGGCTCGAGCAGCAGCTCGCCGAGCAGGGCGGCTATCTCCGCCAGCTCGCCCCTGCCGCCGGGCAGGAAGCGCCCCTCGGGGAAGGCGGAGTAGAAGCCCGTGAGCCGCACCTCGCCCACGCGCAGCGAGAGCGGCACGGCGGCCGCGCCGTAGAGCTCCTCCAGGCAGCGCGCTATGCCCGTCATGTCGGGGAGGCGCACCGTGCCGCGGCGCAGCACCGAGGGGATGAGCGCGTCCATGCAGGCGTGCTCGCGCTCGAGCTGGGAGAGCAGCGCCACGCCGAGCGCGGCGGTTTTGAACTTGTCCGTCCTCAGCGCGCTCAGGTACACGCCGGGCAGTATTTCCTCACGCCGGTAGTCCATTTGCAAGGCCCTCCAATCCGCGGGAATCCGGTTCTTCCGTATCTAACGATTATAACAGATAGTCTCCCCTTATTCCAGCACCGGGAGCTTAAAAACTTTGTAAATTTTCCGTCAACGCGCTCAGAGTATTTCCGTAAGGCGGCGCAGGTCGCGCAGCTCGAAGTCCACGCGCACGCCGAGCGTGTTTTCCTCCCCGCGCGGATTGTACCAGCAGGTCTTTATCCCCGCGCGCACGCCGCCGGTGATGTCGCTGGTGAGCGAGTCGCCGACTATCAGCACGCGCTCCCTGTCCACCTCGCCCAGCGCGGCGAAGACGGCGTCGAAGAATTCGCGCGCGGGCTTTTCGAAGCCTATCTCCTCGGAGAGGAAGACGCCGTCGAAGAGCCTGTCGAGGCCGGAATTTTTGAGCTTGCGCGTCTGCGCGACTATGGTGCCGTTCGAGACGGCGTACTGGCGTATCCGCCCGCGCAGGCTCGCGACTATCTCATAGCTGCCGTCGTGGAAGGCGACCGTGTCGCCGAGGCGCAGCTGATAGAGCTCGTTGAACTCCGGCGCGAGGGAGGTGTCTATGCCCTCGGCGGCGAAGAATTCCTCAAAGCGGCCCACGAGGATCTCCGGCTTTGTATACTCGCCGCGCTCGAGCGCCTCCCACCAGCGCTTGTTGATGGCCGCGTAGCGCGCGACCATCGCGTCAGGGCACTCGCCGAGGCCGAACTCGCGGAAAAGAGACTTCACCGCCGCGCTCTCCGCCGCCGCGAAGTCCAGAAGGGTGCCGTCTATGTCCCAGAGCAGCACGTCAAAATTACGCATAAGCGCCTCCAAAACGTTTTTTCCCAGTCTACCACGCCCCGCCCGCGATTGCAAGCCGGGCGGCGCTCATGGTATGATGGAGGAAAAACACACGGGAGGTCCGAACCATGCTTTTCACCACGCTGTATCACTCGCCCCTCGGCGAGATATTGCTCGCCGCGGACGATACCGGCCTGACCGGGCTCTGGTTCGCCGGGCAGAAATACTTCGCCGCCGGGCTGGCCGACGCCGCCGAGGGCGAGACGGAGGCCATCCGCGCCGCGCGGCGCTGGCTGGACGAGTATTTCTCCGGCCGCGAGCCGGGCTTCACGCCGCCGCTGAGCCTCGCGGGCACGCCCTTCCAAAGGCGCGTCTGGGCCGCGCTGCTTGAGATACCCTACGGCGGGACGGTGACTTACGGCGAGCTGGCCGCGAAGCTGGGCACTTCGCCGCGCGCCGTAGGCTCCGCCGTGGGGCGCAACCCGGTCAGCATAATCGTACCCTGCCACCGCGTCCTCGGCGCGGACGGCTCGCTCACCGGCTACGCCGGCGGCGTGGAGAAAAAGCTGCGCCTCCTGCGCCTGGAGGGCGCCGTTACTTGACGCCGCGCACGCTTTGTGCTATGATACCCGCGAAAGCAAGAGGTGAAGTTGATGTCGCATAACCGCAAATAAGGGGCAAAGGAGATTCGTCCGCGGACGGGTCCGTTTGTCGTGCTGTTTTGCGGTTGGCATCGGCCAGACTTATATTGCGCGCTCTCCGGCGTTTACGCGCCGGGGCTTTGCCGCGCACGCAGAGCGTATGCAGGATGAACGGCCTTCCGCGGGAAGGCCGTTTTTCTTTGCCCGTGAGATTATCTGCAAATTCTCAGGAAGGACGACCTGTATATGAACCGCGAAAACAAAAAACTTCAATATGAAAAAGGCTGGTACAAAAACCACGCCTGCGCCGACAGCTTTACCTGCCGCGGCTGCGGCCGCCTTGTCACGCCGGAGGGCGCGGGCAGCGCGCACCGCAACCACTGCCCCTACTGCCTCGAGAGCCTGCACCTCGACGTCGAGCCGGGAGACCGCGCCTCCGGCTGCGGCGGACACATGGAGCCCGTCGCCGTCTGGGTGCGCAGGAACGGCGAGTGGGCGATAATCCATCGCTGCCGCCGCTGCGGAGCGCTCAGCTCCAACCGCGTCGCCGCCGACGACAACCCCGTGCTGCTGATGAGCATCGCCCTGCGCCCCGTGGGCTCGCCGCCCTTCCCGCTCGCGCGGATAGAGGAGCTGACGGAGCTGATGGAGGAGAGCTCAAAGTGATTATTTCCCAGCGAACTTCTACTTCTGGTGAGCTCAAACCAAAATATTGCATGAAATATGAACAAACATTGCTTCCTTTGTTAACATTAGCACTCGACGCTTGACAGTGCTAATTTTAGAGTTATAATAAGGGCGAGCTTGAGAGAGGGGCAGATGAGAAGCCCCGGGAGCTCAAAGGCAAGTTTAAAACATGCACCCGGGTCGCCGGGCGGCAACAACGACGCAATTTGAATGGAGGAATGACTTATGTTGCCGAGCATTTTTGGTGAAAACCTTTTCGATGATTTCTTTGACGACTTCTATGACATGGACCGCGAGTTCAACCGCTTCAGCCGCGAGGCCAACAAGGCGCTGTACGGCCGCAAGGCGCGCAACCGGATGAAGACCGACGTGCGCGAGGCCGGCGACAGCTACGAGCTGGACATCGACCTGCCGGGCTTCAAGAAGGACGAGGTCAATGTAAAGCTCAACGACGGCTACCTGACCATCAGCGCGGCCAAGGGGCTCGACCGCGACGACAAGGACAAGAAGGGCAATTACATCCGCCGCGAGCGCTACGCCGGCGCGATGCAGCGCAGCTTCTATGTAGGCGACGTCAAGGGCGAGGACATCCACGCGAAGTTTGAAAACGGCATCCTGAGCCTCACCGTCCCGAAGGCGGACGTGAAGAAGCTAGAGAGCCACAACACGATTGCGATTGAAGGCTGACAGAAATAACGCAAGCCCCGCGCCGGAGACCCCGGCGCGGGGCGTTTTAATATATCTCCTGCTCAAGATTATCGAATTCCTCGGACGAGAAAAACTCGCCGAGCGTAAGCTCAAGCCCGTCACAGAGCTTTTTCACCGTAATTACGGAAACATCGCGCCGCCGCGCGTCTAACAGGCTGTATACCGTAGACGGCGTGACGCCGGATATGTTTGCAAGCTCATTGGGCCGTATTCCCCGCGCGTCGCAAAGCGAGAGTATGCGCTCCGCCACGGCATCTTTGACCGACATCTGTTTCACCTCAAGGAGATTTTAAAAAAATTTACGCAAACGCGTATACGCGCTTGCGTAAATTTCTGCTTTGAGGTATACTGTTGTCAGGGATAATCCAACAAAGGAGGAGACTAAGTGAAAAAGTGCATTGTGCTGGCAGCGGCCCTGCTTATGACGGCTTTGGCCGGCTGCGGCGCGGAGGCGGAAATTTCGATTCCGACCGATACGCCTCCGGCGTATGAGGAGTTTGATTGGCCGAAAAGCGAGATTGCCGCTTTAATACCAAGGCCTGAATCCGGCATCGGGCATGTGGACTGGGAGGCTTCCTACGGATTCTATATTGAAGTTGCAAATACCACTCAGGACGACTTCGAAGCTTACTCCAGCCTCTGCTATGACGCAGGCTTCAATGTCGATTACAGGGCCGGAGACGATTATTTTTATGCCTCTAACCCGGACGGCTACGATCTGAGCCTGTACTGGGAGGAGGGCGGTGTAATGAGCATAAGGCTGGACGCGCCCGAGGAAGAGGAGCCGGAGAGTGCCGCTCCGGCCGAAAGCGCCGAAACGCCCGGCGAAGAAACGGTTCCCGAAACGGAGCCGGTCAGCTCAGAGCCGGCAGAGGGGATCAGGCCCGAATTCAAGGAGGCAATGGACAGCTATGAGGCCTTCTTCGACGAATACATTGCATTTATGAAGGCATACAGCGAGTCGGGAAACAGCCTTAATATGATGGACGATTACCTGAGCTATATGCAGAAGTATGTGGACATGATGGGGAAGCTTGAAGCGCTGGATGACGGAAGCATGAGCGACGAAGAAACGCTGTATTACGCGGAAGTTATGCTCCGCATTTCGCAGAAGCTTGCAGATGCCGGATTGTAAACGCGCAAGCCCCGCGCCGGGAAACCGGCGCGGGGCGTTTTTCACTTTTTCAGTTTCCAGAGGCGTGGGATTACCAGGCTCGCGAGCGTGCCGCCTATTAGGGCGGTGCAGCCCTGGGGCCAGGAGAACATGATGCTGAGCATCTGCACCTGCTGGGGCTTGACGCCCGAGAGGACGCCGAGCAGCAGCGGGACGGTTATCCAGAGGAAGGCGCACTTGATAACCGCGGAGATGGCCATGGCCGCCCACTGGCGCGCGCCGTAGACGCGCTCGCGGCCGAGCATCAGCGCGAAGACCACGCACAGCAGCGCGTTGCCCAGCGCGACGACGGGGCTCACCGCGCTGACCGCGGGGCCGATTCCGATGAACTGCGCAAGCATGGCGGAGACGATGCCCATCGTCACGCCGGACCAGAGGCCGCTGATCGCCGTGAAGACGAACAGCACGCAGTTGACGAGCGAGCCGGTGACGAGCTGGTTGACGGAGAAGGGCCCGACAATCACCGCGCCGGCGGGGAAGACCTTGCCGAGCAGCTGCGCGAGGATGATGAGCGCGATGCCCATCGCGGTGCGCGCCACCCATTGTACGGCGTTGTGAGAATTCTGCATTACTCCTCAACCTCCTCCAGGCGGTCAATATAGGCGCTGTCGACGGAGCTCTGCACCGCGGCGCGGGCCTTGTAGGTGCGGACGTTGTTGGCGGCGGACATGACGGGCTGTATGGTGCCCGCGCCGGCCACGCAGCCGCCGGGGCAGGCCATGCCCTCGAGCAGGTAGCCGTTGCGCTTGCCGGCCTTGGCGAGGGTCAGCATCTTGCGGCACTCGCGCAGGCCGTCGCCGTAGTCGACGTCGACGTGGCGGGTGGGATCCATCCGGGAGATGGCCT
This sequence comes from uncultured Oscillospiraceae bacterium, assembly GCA_944385805.1. GTDB lineage: Bacteria > Bacillota > Clostridia > Oscillospirales > Oscillospiraceae > Scatomorpha. The sequence continues at coordinate 7,783 of CALWYR010000135.1, read as the reverse complement.
CGGCGACAGCCTGGGCGACGCCGCCGCTGACGGCGAAGCCGCGGCCCGCGCCGGTGCCCTCGGTGAAGTCCTTGTCGCACTCGTCGGGCTCGAGGGTGGCGAAGTCGATGTCCTTGGCGCAGAACATACCCAGCAGCTCCTCAAAGGTGAGGACGAAGTCGACGTCGGAGCGCACGCTGCGGCGGGAAGCCTCCAGCTTCTTGGCGGCGCAGGGCCCGATGAAGACGATGCGCGCGTCGGGGTTGTCCTTCTTCACGAGGCGGGCGGTCAGCACCATGGGCGTGAGGGCCATGGAGATGTTGTCCTTGAATTCGGGGAAGAGCTTCTTCGCCATGACGCTCCAGGCCGGGCAGCAGCTGGTGCCCATGAAGTCGAGGTTCTCGGGCACGTTCTCCATGAAGTCCTTGGCCTCCTCGACCGTACAGAGGTCGGCGCCGATGGCGACCTCGACGGTGTCGGCGAAGCCGAGGATGCGCATGGCCTTGCGCAGCTTGGCGGGGGTGGCGTCCTTATACTGGCCGACGAAGGCGGGCGCGACGCAGGCGATGACCTTGTCGCCCTTGCGTATCGCCTGTATGAGCTGGAAAATCTGGCTCTTGTCGGCGATGGCGGCGAAGGGGCAGTTCACGAGGCACTGGCCGCAGGAGACGCACTTGTCGTAGTCAATCTTGGCGCGGCCGTACTCGTCGGAGCCGATGGCGTCCATGCCGCAGGCCTTGGCGCAGGGGCGCTCCATGCGGCTTATGGCGTTGTAGGGGCACTGGGTCTGGCAGCGGCCGCACTTGACGCACTTGCTCTGGTCGATGACGCTCTTGCCGTCGCGGCCGATGTAGATGGCCTTCTTGGGGCAGACGTTCATGCAGGGGCGGGAGAAGCAGCCCTGGCAGTTGGAGGAGATGCGCATCTCCTTGGGCGGACAGGCGTTGCAGGCGAAGGGGATGACGTTTATCAGAGGCGGCTCATAGTACTTCTCCGGCTTGGCGGCTTCCTCTATGCCGTCGCTGGCGAGGTTGACCTCGTTCGCCCTGCGCAGCGGCAGGCCGCAGGCGAGGCGCAGCCTCTCGGTGACTATGGCGCGCTCGAGGAATACGTCGTGGCGGTACTGCGCGACCTCGCCGGGGATAATCTTATACGGCAGCAGGTCTATTTTGCGGTAGTCGCCGCCCTCGTAGGCGAGGCGCGCTACCTCCGTGAATACGTCGCGGCGGATATCGTCGACGGCGCTGTGAATTCCTCTCATGGCAGAGCCTCCTTGTTATGAGTTAGGGGGTTTGTTAATTCGGCAACACAATTATACAGAAAATTCGCGGCTTTGCAAGAGCTAATCGGAAAAAAGCCCGGCAAGCCGCGGGAAATACGGCGGTCCGCCGGTGGGGGTGGACACCGGCGGACCTGAACAAAGAAAGGAGGTGGGCGCGCCGAAAACGCAAAAAGCGCGCCTAGATGAAACGAGGAGGGCGCCCTGGGCTGGTCTGAGCGCCCGTTGAAAGCTAAAAACCGGAGCTGCGGGCCGTTGACCCACGACGGGAAGTGCTGTCTCATCCTATCTCTTGGCGGATCGTCCGTCATGACAGTTTCGACCGTATCTGCGGGCCGGGCGGCTGCGCCCCGAGCACCGGCAGCTCCGTAAATGACTTCCTTACGCTGATATTTTACACTATAGCCGCGGACTTGTCAAGGCAGAATTGTGAAACAAGTACAAATTGAGCGCTCAAGTGTAAAGCCGAAAGCCCCCGCGGCGTCTGCCGCCTTTAAATCTGCGCGAAAGCCTGCGCGAGGTCGGCTATGATGTCCTCCACGTTTTCGAGGCCCACGCTCATGCGCACGAGGCCCTCGCTGATGCCGGCGGCCTTGAGCTCCTCGGCGCTGTAGGGCGAGTGGGTCATGCTGGCCGGGTGCTCGAGCAGGGTCTCGGCGTCGCCGAGGGAGACGGCGGTGGTGCACATTTCCAGGCTGTCGAGCAGCTTCGCGCCCGCGGCGCGCCCGCCGGCGACCTCGAAGCTGAGCATGCCGCCGAAGCCGCTCATCTGCTTTTTGGCCAGCTCGTGGCCCTCGAAGCTCTCGAGGCCGGGGTAATAGACCTTCAGCACCTTGTCGCAGCCCTCGAGCCACTGGGCGACGCGCATAGCGTTGGAGTTGTGGCGCTCCATGCGCAGCTCCATGGTCTTGAGCCCGCGCAGCACCAGATAGGACTCAAAGGGCCCCAGCACCGCGCCTGTCATGTCCTTGATGCCGAAGCCGCGCACCTGGGCGATGAAGTCGGAGCGGCCGCAGACTATGCCGCCTATCACGTCGCCGTGGCCGTTGAGATACTTGGTGACGGAGTGGACGACGACGTCGCAGCCCAGCTCGATGGGCCGCTGGTTATAGGGCGAGGCGAAGGTGTTGTCGCAGACGACCGTGATATTGCGGCCGTCGCCGTGGGCGATCGCGCAGATGCCGGAGATGTCCTCAATCTTCAGCGTCGGGTTGGCGGGCGTCTCGATGTAGATAAGGCTGGTGTTCGGGCGTATCGCCGCTCTCACGGCGTCCAGGTCGGAGGTGTCGATGAAGGAGACCTCCACCCCGTAGCGCTGCATACCGTGCTCGAGGAAGCTGAAGGTGCAGCCGTAGAGGATGGAGTCGGCTATGATGTGGTCGCCGGCCTTGCAGGCCGTCCAGATGGCGGAGGTTATCGCGCCCATGCCGCTGCCTGCGGCGACGGCGTCCTCGGCGTGCTCGAGCGCGGCGACCTTGCGCTCCAGCGCCGCGGTGGTGGGGTTGCCGAGACGCGAGTAGACGTAGCCGTCCTCCTCGCCGGCAAAGCGCCGTCCGCCCTGCGCGCAGGAGTCGAAGACGAAGGTGCTGGTCTGGAATATCGGCATCGCAAGCGCGCCGAAGGGGTTCTTTTCCGACCCGGCGTGTATGGCCTGGGTGGAGAAACCGGTCTTGGAGTAATCTTTCATGCAATATGCCTCCTTTTGCTGAAAATCTCTCAACTCCGCTTATAGCATATCACAAAAAATTTGCGTTTCCAATTGTAGTTTCTTATAAAAAGTGCTATACTGATTTCACCAATCCTACAAAAGGAGCGATAAGGCATGAAGATGATTCACACCAACGCCGCGCCCGCCGCCGTGGGGCCCTACAGCCAGGCCGTCGTCAGCGGGGGCATGGTATACACCTCCGGCCAGATAGCCCTCGACCCCGAGAGCGGCGCGATGGTCGGCGGCAACGTCACCGAACAGGCGCACCAGGTCATGCGCAACCTAGCAGCGGTCCTCAACGCCGCCGGGAGCGGCTTTGAGAAGGCCGTCAAGACCACCTGCTTCCTCGCCGACATGGACGACTTCGGCGCCTTCAACGCCGTCTATGCCGAGTATTTCACCACCAAGCCCGCCCGCAGCTGCGTGGCCGTGAAGACCCTGCCCAAAGGCGCCCTCTGCGAGGTGGAGGTCATAGCCGAAGCGTAAAGCGATGGGCCCCGGCGCTAAGCCGGGGCCCAAGCCTTGCCGCGCCTTGACAAAGCGCGGCCCGCGGTGCGATAATATCCCCGCAAGAGGGAGGTAATCGAATGAAAATAAAACCCGCCGAGCTCACGCTCTATGCCGTCACCGACCGCGCCTGGGCGCGCGACTCCGACCACCTGCTCGACCAGATAGAGGCCGCCGTAAGGGGCGGCGCTACCTTTGTGCAGCTGCGCGAGAAGGAGCTCGACCCGCGCGCCTTCCTCAGCGAGGCCCGCTGGGTAGTCGACCTCTGCCACCGCCTGGGCGTGCGCTGCGTCATAAACGACAACGTCGACGTCGCGCTGCTCTCCGGCGCGGACGGCGTCCACGTCGGCCAGGAGGACATGGCCTGCGAGAAGGCCCGCGTCCTGCTGGGCGCGCAGCGGATAATCGGCGTCTCCGCACACAATACAGAGGAGGCGCTGGCCGCCGAGGCCGCCGGAGCGGATTACCTCGGTTCAGGCGCGGCCTTCCCCACGGACACCAAGGATGTCAGCGGCCACTACGTGACGCCCGAGGGCTTCCGCGCTATCACGAGCGCGGTGAGCATACCCGTCGTCGCCATCGGCGGCATTACGAAGGAAAACGTCTCCTCTCTGCGCGGCTGCGGCCTCGCCGGGGCCGCCGTTGTCTCCGCCCTCTTCGCCCAGCCGGATGTAGAGGCCGCCGCCCGCGAGCTCCTGCCCCTCTGCAAGGAGCTGTAAAGAAGCGCCCGGCCCGCCCGGCCGGGCGCCGGGCCGGAAAACACCTTGCTGAGCGGAGTGGGGAAAATGAGGAAGGGACTTTCGCGGCGGGGCAGCGAGCTGCTGCTCGCCTCGGTTATAATCGCGCGCAGCACCTCGCTGCTGCTTTTGAAGCTCGGCATGGCGGACATGGGCGCGTTCACGCTCACGGCGCTGCGCTTTTCGACGGCGGCGCTGCTGATGCTGCTGATTTTTCATAAGCGCGTGCTAGCGGCCGGGGCGCGCGTGCTGCTGAAGGGCGTCGCGATAGGCGCGGCCTTCTTCGCGGTCATCAGCTGCGAGACCGCGACGCTCAGGCTCACGACAACCTCGGTGACCTCCTTCCTGGAGAACACCTCGGTGGTGCTTGTGCCGCTGCTGCTCGCGCTCTGGCGGCGGAAGTGGCCGGATCGCGTGACGCTCGCGAGCGCGGCGCTGAGCCTTTCGGGCGTGGCGCTGCTGACGCTCGGCTCCGGCCTGCACGGCTTCGGCCCGGGCGAGGCGCTGGGCCTCGCGACCGCGCTGCTCTACGCCTGCGCCATTATAATAACCGACCGCATGAGCCACGGCGGCGGCGACCCGCTGGCCATGGGAATAGCCCAGGTCTGCACCATAGCGGCCCTGGCCTGGGCGGCGGCGCTGATTTTCGAGCGGCCCGCCGCCATCCCGGCCTCCGGGCGCGACTGGGCGATCATCCTCGCGCTGGCCGTCGTGTGTACGGGCTTCGGCTTCACGCTCCAGCCCGTGGCCCAGCGCGGCACCAGCGCCGAGCGCGCGGGCATGTTCTGCGCCCTCAGCCCGCTGAGCGCCGGGACGCTCGGCGCGATCTTCCTGCGTGAGCGGCTCGGCCCGAGCGGCCTCCTGGGCGCGGCGCTGATACTCTGCGGCATCGCGCTTCCGAACCTCCTCGCCGCCGCGAGGGCGAAGAGGGAACAGAAAAGCGCGCAATAAAACCGGGCCCGCTTTGGCGGGCCCGGCGGCTTTTTAGTCCTCGCCGGTCAGCTCTACGACGGTCATCTCGTGGCCGGTGGCGGGGATGTATTTGTCCACGACGTCGCGCGTGAGCAGCTTCATGCTCGAGGTGTTGACGCAGGGGTGGCAGCCGAAGTATTCCTGGCGGAGCACGTCGCCGTCGACGACGAGGCGCACGCGCCGGTCCTTATCGTTCATGAGGCCCATGACGCTGACCGCGCCGGGCTGGATGTCCAGCAGCTCGAGCATGGCCTCCTCGGGCGCGAAGCTCAGGCGCGCCACGCCCAGCTTTTTGGAGAGCTCCTTCGTGCGGAAGGGCTTGTCGCCCGGCATGAGCAGGAGATAGAAGTCCGTCTTCTGCCGGTTGCAGAGGAAGAGGTTCTTGCAGATGAGGACGCCGAGCACGGCGTCAATTTTATTGCAGTCCTCCATGGTCATCGCCGGCATGTCGAAGTGGTCGGTGCGCCAGTACTCAATGCCGAGCTTATCGAGGTAGTCGTATACGCGCGCCTCGCGCGCGAGCCTGCCCGAACAGTCGGCGGGCCGGCCGTGAAAGAGTTCCATGTCAAAAGCCTCCCAGTGTCGGATGGGGGTATTATAGCACGCTGCCGCGCTTTTGCAAAGCCCGTCAGCCCCGCGCCGAGGATGACGGAGATCAGCGCGAACAGCAGCGCCGCGCCGGAGGCGGCCGGCGCCGCGGCGTCCCGGCCCGGCCGTCCGCGCGCCTCCTTATTGTTTTTCCCTGTCGCCCACGATGGCGATGTGCAGCTCGTCGAGCTGCTTCTGCGTGACCTCGCCGGGCGCGCCCATCATGAGGTCCTGGGCGTTCTTGTTCATGGGGAAGGGGATTATCTCGCGTATTGAGTCCTCGCCGGCGAGCAGCATGACCATGCGGTCGACGCCCGGGGCGATGCCGGCGTGCGGGGGTGCGCCGTAGCAGAAGGCGTTGTACATGGCCGGGAACTTGGCCTTCACGTCCTCCTCGCCGAGGTTCACCATCTCAAAGGCCTTGAGCATTATCTCCGGGTCGTGGTTACGCACCGCGCCGGAGGAAAGCTCCACGCCGTTGCAGACCAGGTCGTACTGGTCGGCGGTTATCGTGAGCGGGTCTATCTCGCCGCGCTCGGCGGCCAGCAGTGTTTTGAGCCCGCCCTTGGGCATGGAGAAGGGGTTGTGGCAGAACTCCATCTCGCCGCTCTCCTCGCCTATCTCGTACATGGGGAAGTCCACTATCCAGCAGAAGGCGTACTGCTCCGCGTCCATGTGCGCGGGGTAGAGCGCGCCGAGCAGCTTTATGAGCGCGCCGGCGGTCTTCTGCGCGGCGGCCTTTTTGCCCGCGGCGAAGACCACGAGCGTGTCGGGGGCGAGGCCCAGCGCGGAAATAAACTCGTCCTTCATGGGCGCGAGGAACTTGGCGATGCCGCCCACGAGCTCGCCCTTGTCGTCGACGCGCACCCAGTAGGCCTTGTTGCCGCTCACTACCTCGGCGTCGGCGCAGAGCTTGTCTATCTGCTTGCGCGTGCCGGTAAAGCCGCTCACGGGCACGGCCTTGACCACGGCGCCCTCGAAGCGGCCGAAGCCGCAGCCGCCGACGAGCTCCGTGACGTCCGAGGCGGTGAGGTCGATGCGCAGGTCGGGCTTGTCCGTGCCGTACTTCTCGAGCGCCTCGACGTAGGGTATGCGCTCAAAGGGGGCGCAGCTGGCGCGGTTATACTTGCCGAATTCGGCGAAGATGGGCGGCAGCACGTCCTCGAGCACCTCAAAGACGTCCTCCTGGCTCGCGAAGGCCATTTCCATGTCGAGCTGGTAGAACTCTCCGGGGGAGCGGTCGGCGCGCGCGTCCTCGTCGCGGAAGCAGGGGGCTATCTGGAAGTAGCGGTCGAAGCCGCTGGCCATCAGGAGCTGCTTGAACTGCTGCGGCGCCTGGGGCAGGGCGTAGAACTTGCCGGGATGGTTGCGCGCGGGCACGAGGTAGTCGCGCGCGCCCTCGGGGCTGGAGACGGTGAGTATGGGCGTGGTTATCTCCATGAAGCCGTGCTCGGTCATGCTCTTGCGCAGCGCGGCGACGACGTTGGAGCGCAGGATGATGTTCTTTTTGACCTCGGGGTTGCGCAGGTCGAGGTAGCGGTACTTGAGCCTGGCGCTCTCGTCGGCCTCGCGGGAGCGGTTTATCTGGAAGGGCAGCTCGTTATAGTAGCACTTGCCGAGCACCTCGACGCGCTCCGGGACGACCTCGATGTCGCCGGTGGGCATGTTGGGGTTGCGGCTCGCGCGCTCGCGGACCGTGCCCTCGACGCTTATCGTGCTCTCGCGGGTGAAGGCCTTGAAGGTCTTGACCATCTCCTCGGTCTCGGCGACGACCTGGGTAGTGCCGTAGAAGTCGCGCACGACGACGAAGGCGAGCGCCGCGGAGACCTCGCGCACGTTCTCCATCCAACCGCAAATTTTGACCTGTTTTCCCGCGTCGGCGGCGCGCAGCTCGCCGCAGGTGTGAGTTCTGGACTGCATTTTTCTGACCCCTCTTTATTCGACTTTTATCAGCTTCTCGTCCGCGCGCTTTCTGAGCCCGGAGAGAATCTCGAGCGCCGCGTCCTCGGGCGT
>CALWYR010000134.1 GCA_944385805.1 uncultured Oscillospiraceae bacterium | reverse complement strand
CTCCATCATCTTGTCCTCGTCTATCTCGCCGTCCTCGTTGTTGACGACGATGACGCCCTTCCTGTCAAAGCTCCAGCTCACGCAGCCGGTCTGGCCCATGTTGCCGCCGTTCTTGTCGAAGGCGTGGCGCACGTCGCTGGCCGTGCGGTTGCGGTTGTCGGTCATGGCCTCGACGATGACGGCCACGCCGCTGGGGCCGTAGCCCTCGTAGGTGACGGACTCGTAGTTGTCCGTACTGCCCGAGCCGAGCGCCTTGTCAATGGTGCGCTTGATGTTGTCGTTGGGCATATTGGCGGCCTTAGCCTTGGCGATGACCGCCGCGAGACGGGAATTGTTGGCGGGGTCGCCGCTGCCGCCCTCCTTGACCGCGACTATCATTTCGCGGGCTATCTTCGTGAAGGCCTGGGCCCTCTTGGCGTCCTGCGCGCCCTTCGTCTTCTGTATATTATGCCACTTGGAATGTCCGGACATATCGTCAACTCCTGAACGTATAATTTGCGCCAATTATTTTAGCACCTTCCCCGGGAAATTGCAACAAAAAATGTTAGGGGCAGGCGGGACAGTCACACTTTACCGCGTTAAATTCCGTGCTTGATTTTTGCGTTTTTCTCTGTTATCATATCTATAACCCCCTTAAAAGGCACGGCCACTCTAACGCAAATGGGAGAAGAATATGTCAAATACGTGCGATAAATTCCTTAAAGGCGCCAAAAACCTGGTCTTTCTCGGCGAGACCGGTTCCGGAAAGACGGAGATTGCTATCAATTTGGCAAGGCTCATAGCCAGGGAGGACGCCCGTAAAGTGCACTTTTTTGACATGGACCAGACCAAGCCCCTCTTCCGCGCGAGAGACTGTGCCGGCGAGATGGAGGCCGAGGGGATTGTTTTCCACTTCCAGAGCCAGTACCTCGACGCGCCGACCGTGGCGCCCGGGGTGGCGGAGGCCCTGCTCGACGAGGGCAGCGTCGTGCTCATGGACGTGGGCGGCGGCGCGCACGGCTCGCACATGATAGGCCAGTTTTCGCACATACTCGGCCGCGAGGGCACGCGCGTGCTGTATATCGTCAACCCCTACCGGCCCTGGTCGCGCTCCCTTGAGGAGATAGGGCGCACCGCGCAGCGCGTGGCCGGGGCCGCGAGGCTCACAAGGCTCCATCTCGTCGCGAATCCCAACCTGGGCCCCGAAACCGACGCCGGCGACGTAGTCGAGGGCCTTGAAAGGTTCAGAGCGCTGTTTCCCGGGCAGACGCCGGAGTTTGTCTGCGCGCTGGAGGAGCTCTGTGCCGCCGTGGAAGAGAGCGTGGAGGAACCGGTGCTTCCAGTAAGACTCAATACTCTGCCTGAGTGGATGGCGGTTCAGGAGAGCTGAGGGCTTTGCCCAAACATATTTGACAGAAGGAGTGGTCAAAAATGCCAAAAGGCAGAGTGGAAATCTACACCGAGGCCTGTAAGAGCTGCCTCTACTGCGTCAATACGTGTCCCAAGCATGTCCTTGGCACTACCAGCGCGGTCAACTCCAAGGGCTACCAGTACGCGGTGCCGGTGAACCCGGGCGGCTGCATTGGCTGCGCCATGTGCGCGACCATCTGCCCGGACGCGGCTATTACGGTCTACAGGGAGGCGAACTGAGATGGCGGAAAAGATATTCATGAAGGGCTGCGAGGCCGTCGCCGAGACGGCCGTGCGCGCCGGCTGCCGCTTCTTTGCCGGTTACCCGATAACCCCGCAGAACGACGTGCCCGAGTATTTCGCGCGCCGCATGCCCCAGGTGAACGGCGTGTTCATCCAGGGCGAGAGCGAGGTCGCCTCGGCCAACATGGCCTACGGCGCCGCCGCCGCGGGCGTCAGGAGCATGACGAGCTCCTCGAGCTGCGGAATCAGCCTCAAGAGCGAGGCGATAAGCTGGATGGCGGGCGCCAACCTGCCCGTCGTCATAGCCAACTTCCAGCGCGGCGGCCCCGGCATCGGCACCATCCAGCCCGCGCAGCAGGACTATAACCAGGCCACCAAGGCCAGCGGCAACGGCGGCTTCCGCATGCTGGTGCTGAGCCCCTCCACGCTGCAGGAGGCGGTGGACATGACCTGGCGCGCCTTTGAGCTCGCCGACAAATACTCCAAGCCCGTGATGCTGCTCATGGACGGCTTCACCGGCACCATGATGGAGCCCGTAGTGCTGCCCGAGCCGCTCGGTGAGGAGCAGGTTGCCGCCATCCGCGCCTCCAAGACCTGGGCCGCGCGCGGCCGCCATGGCGGGCCTCAGCACAAGGTCATGTGCGGCCCCGGCCTCGACACCCGCATAAGCCAGGCGCAGATGAACGAGCGCGACGCCGAACTCTATGAGAGCTGGAAGCAGACGGAGGTCGAGTATGAGGAGTATATGACCGAGGACGCCGAGATCGTCGTCACAGCCTACGGCATCACCGGCCGCATTGCCAAGAGCGCCGTGGGCATGCTCCGCGCCGAGGGCGTCAAGGCCGGCCTTATCCGCCCGCTGAAGGTCTATCCCTTCCCGGAGCAGGCCTTTGAGAAGCTGGACTTCGCGCGCTTGCGCGGCATAGTCTGCGCGGAGATGAGCATACCCGCCCAGTACGCCGAGGACGTGAGGAACGTCGTCCGCGGCCGCACCGGGATCGTCACCGCCCTTTCTTCCGGCGGCGAAGTCCTCGACCGCGCGCAGATACTCGAAGCCGCGCGCAGCCTCATGAAGTAAGGAGGGTCAAGCAATGATGGAAAAAGTCTATTTCCGTCCCGCGGGGATCTTTGACGGCACCGTGACGGGCTTCTGCCCCGGCTGCATGCACTCGAGCGTCTGTAAAATAGTCTGCGAGGCCCTCGACGAGCTGGGCCAGCTTGATAACGCCTGCTACGTGCAGGGCGTCGGCTGCTGCGGCCTCGCCGTCACCTACCTCAACATGGACACCGTCGCGGCCCCGCACGGCAGGGCCTGCGCCATTGCCAGCTCCTTCAAGCGCTGCAGCCCTGAGACGCTGGTCTTTACCTACCAGGGCGACGGCGACCTCGCCGCCATCGGCCTCGCCGAGACCATGAGCGCCGCCAACCGCGGCGAGAACTTCACGGTCATCTTCGTCAATAACGGCATCTACGGCATGACCGGCGGCCAGATGGCCCCCACTACGCTGCTGGGCGCCAAGACTACCACCACGCCCTACGGCAGGAACGAGGCCGAGCACGGCTCGCCCATGCACATGTGCGAGCTCATCAACCAGCTCGACGCGCCCGCCTACATAGCGCGCGTCACCTGCGCCGACGTGCCCAACGCCAGGAAGGCCAAGGCCGCGGTCAGGAAGGCCTTCCAGTACCAGCTGGAGGGCAGGGGCTTCAGCTTTGTCGAGTTCGTCTCCAACTGCCCCACCAACTGGGGCATGAGCCCGCTGGAGAGCCTTGACCACGTCCACAACGTCATCCTCAAGGAATTCCCGCTCGGGGAATTCCGCGCGAAGTAAGGAGGCCGGAACCATGGAAAAATCCTTCATCACCGCCGGCTTCGGCGGGCAGGGCGTCATGGTCATGGGCCAGCTGCTGAGCTATACGGCCTGCGAGACCACCGACAAGTACGTCACCTACTTCCCCAGCTACGGAGCGGAGATGCGCGGCGGCACCGCCAACTGCTACGTCGTCATTTCCGACGACCCCGTCGGCGCGCCCAAGGTCAACCAGGCCGACTACGTCGTCTGCCTCAACGACCCCAGCATGGCCAAGTTCAAGGACGCCGTGATTGAAAACGGCACCATTTTCGTCAACAGCTCCGTGGTCACCATCGAGCCCGAGCGCCCTGACGTGCACCTCGTCAAGGTCGACGCCGGCTCCATCGCCATCGAGCTCGGCAGCCCCAAGTGCCTCAACCTTGTCATGACCGGCGCGATTATCGGCTACACGGAGGTGCTCCCGGCGGAGAACGTCCTCCAGACCGCCTTCAAAAAGCTCGGCGCCAAGCGCCCCGAGCTCAACCCGATAAACGAGGCCGCCTTCAGGCGTGGCTGGGAGATTGGCCGCGCCGCCAGGGAAGAGAGAGCTTAAAAGCCGGACCGCCGGCCCGTCCAGCAGGACGGGCCGGGTTTTATTTGTAAACAATTTTCCTCTTTGCGGAGCGCAGGCATAAATTTGTTGCAAGCGGAGGTAAACTCGTATATAATTAACTGTGTATGTGTGCCCGTGCGGCATAACATGTAGATGGGAGTGATAATATGAAGTTCACCAAGATGCAGGGCTGCGGCAACGACTACGTGTACGTAAACTGCTTTGAGGAAAACCTCCCCCAGGAGGAGAGGCCGGCCTTCTCCCAGAAGGTATCTGACCGCCACTTCGGCGCCGGCAGCGACGGGCTTATCTGCATTTGCCCCTCCGGGAAGGCCGACTTCCTGATGGATATGTATAACGCCGACGGCTCGCGGGCCGAGATGTGCGGCAACGGCATCCGCTGCGTCGCCAAGTATGTCTACGAGCGCGGCATGACGAGCAAGGACGTCATAGACGTGGAGACCGGGGCCGGCGTGAAGACGCTGTGGCTGAATGTGGAAAACGGCGCGGTGGACAGTGTGCGCGTCTGCATGGGCACACCCGAGTTCGAGCCCGCGAAGATCCCCGTCGACGCCTCCGGCACCGCCTTCATCGACCAGCCCGTCGAGGTCGGCGGCAACGTCTGGAACGTGACCGCGCTCTCCGTAGGGAACCCGCACGCCGTCGTTTTCGTCGATGACGTGGACTGGCTCGACCTGCCCAACCTCGGGCCCCTCTTCGAGAACCACCCGCTCTTCCCCGAGCGCGTCAACACCGAATTTGTCCAGGTAATCGACCGCAACACGCTGAAGATGCGCGTCTGGGAGCGCGGCAGCGGAGAGACCATGGCCTGCGGCACCGGCTCCACGGCGGCCCTGGCCGCGGCGGTCGTCAACGGCAGGTGCGAGAACTCCGCGAGGCTCCTGCTGCGCGGCGGCGAGCTGCTCATCGAATGGGACCGCGACAAGAACCTCATCTATATGACCGGCCCCGCCGTCACCGTCTACGACGGCGAGTGGATGCTGTAACGCGGAGGAAGATATGCTCAAGCTCAACGAAAACTACCTCAAGCTGCCCGGCAGCTACCTCTTCGCCGAGATAGCGCGCCGCACAGCGGCCTACTCCGAGGCGCATCCGGATAAGCGCCTCATCAAGCTCGGCATCGGCGACGTCACCCTGCCGCTGCCCGCCGCCTGCGTGGAGGCGCTCAAGCGCGCAGCCGACGAGATGGGCAATAAGGACACGTTCATGGGCTACGGCCCCTACGAGGGCTACGGCTTCCTGCGCGAGGCCATAGTAAAGCACGACTACGAGCCCTACGGCGCGAAGATTACGCCCGACGAGCTTTTCATATCCGACGGCGCCAAGTCCGACAGCGGAAACCTCGGCGACATCTTCTCCGAGGACTGCGTCGTGGCCGTGTGCGACCCCGTCTACCCCGTGTACATCGACTCCAACGCCATGGCCGGCAGGGCGGGGGACTATGTTGGAGACAAGTGGTCGAACATAGTTTACATGCCCTGCACCGCGGAGAACAATTTCTTCCCGGCCCTGCCCGAGCGCGTGCCCGACCTCATTTACCTCTGCTACCCCAACAACCCCACCGGCGCGGCGGCGACGCGCGGGCAGCTCAGGACCTGGGTCGACTACGCCAACGAGCACGGCAGCGTCATACTCTACGACGCCGCCTACCGCGCGTACATATCCGACCCGGAGCTTCCCAGGAGCATCTACGAGATACCCGGCGCGGAGACCTGCGCCATTGAGTTATGCAGCTTTTCCAAGACGGCCGGCTTTACCGGCACGCGCTGCGGCTGGACGGTCATACCCCGCGCCCTCGTGCGCGGCGGCGAGAGCCTCTACGACATGTGGATGCGCCGCCAGTCGACCAAGTTCAACGGCACCGCCTATGTGATCCAGCGCGCCGCCGAGGCGGTGTACTCGCCGGAGGGGCGGGAGCAGGTGCGCGAGCTCATAGCCTACTATATGGAGAACGCCCGCGTGATACGCGAGGGCCTCGCCTCCGCCGGGCTCGAGGTCTACGGCGGCAAGGACTCGCCGTATATATGGTTCAGGGCCCCTGACGGGCAGGGCAGCTGGGAGTTTTTCGACCGTCTGCTGAGAGAGGCCAACGTTGTCACCACCCCCGGCGCGGGCTTCGGCCCGAGCGGCGAGGGCTTTATCCGGCTGACCGCCTTCGGCGACGCGGCGAACACCCGCGAGGCCGTCGAGCGCGTGAAGGCCATAATCTGAGTGGAGGCAAAGTAAAATATGAAGGTCATCATCACCACGAAGGAAGACGCCGCGAAGCAGGCGGCGGAGAAGTATGTCGAGCTGCTCGCGAAGAAGCCCGACGCCGTCCTCGGCCTCGCCACCGGCTCCACGCCGCTGGGGCTCTACGCCGAGCTCGCGCGCCTCTGCGACGAGGGCAAGCTGAGCTTCGCGCGGGCCAGTAGCTATAACCTCGACGAATACGTCGGCCTCGACGGCAGCCATGACCAGAGCTACCGCTATTTCATGGACCACAACCTCTTCCGCCGCATCGACATCAGGCCTGAAAACACCCACGTCCCCTCCGGCTTTGTGGAGAACGACGAGGAGGCCGCCCAGTACGCCGCGGAGATTGCCGCCGCCGGCGGCGTCGCCCTGCAGCTGCTGGGCATCGGCCGCAACGGCCACATCGGCGTCAACGAGC
>CALWYR010000133.1 GCA_944385805.1 uncultured Oscillospiraceae bacterium | reverse complement strand
AAAAAATTCCCGTCGGGGCGGCAAAATGATGCAACTTAGATACAACCGCGGTTTATAGTATAATCAGAAGAAAACCCGGCGAAAGGAGAAATTACAATGAATAAGTACGTAAAATCGGTTGTATGCGCGGCAATGGCGCTGGTAATTTGCTTATTCTGTACGGCTTGCGGCGAAACGCCGCCTGCCGGGAGCGCCTCGCCCGCGCCTGTAAGCGACGGCCCCGACGCAAACCCCCTTGTGTTCGCGGTCGTCAACACCAGCGCGTGGATAGCCAACGCGGTCGAGGAGTACAACGCCGCCGGGCCGGAGCGTCCCGTAGAGCTGCTGCGTTTTTACAGCTACGACGACCTCCTGGACAAGCTGGAGGCCGGGCTGGAGGCGGACATGTACTTCACCGAGGTCGCCGCCGGGGCCAACAGCGAGCGCAACCGCGCGCTCTGGGACGCGAGCGCGGATCTGAGCGGCCGGCTCACAACGCCGCTGGCCGGGAATCTGGCGGAGGCGATGAGCAGCGACGGCGAGCTGCGCTGCCTGCCCTTTGACTTTGAGCTCTCGGCAATGGTCTGGACGCTGGGCGAGGAGCTGCCCGCGTCGATGGCGGAGGCGCAGTCGCTCTGCGACGCGGCGGGCAGGCAGCTATATTACGGCGTGTGGAGCCCCTACTCTCTGGCCTACGGCTGGTTCTACCCCTATCTCTGCGCGGCCGGCGACGAGGCCCGCGCGGACATGCTTGCCTCCTTCCTCACACAGGACTACCGGCCGGACGACAGCTATCTCAGCGGCTACAGCTTCTGCACCCTGCGCAGCGAGGCCGGCTTCGGCCTTGAAGGGCTCGTGAACAACTGCCCCGACGGCTGGGCCGACGGCGTAAGCGGCTCCGAAACGCTGGGCATGTATGAGGTCCGGCACGTCTTCGGCATCCTCAACGGCTGCGGCGACGAGGACGCGGCCTGGGACTTCCTCAGCGTCTTCCTCGGCGACGAGCTGCAGAGCCTCGCCTACGCCCTGCCGGCGAGCGCGGCCGCGCTGGAGGCGCGCATCGCTGAGCTCGCAGACATCCCCTCCACCAGTCCGGAAACCGAGCTCCACGCGCGCGAGCTCATTGAAAACACCACCGTCGCCAACAGCCCCGCCCTCGACAGCGCAAACCTGAGCTGGCTGAGCGAGTGGACAAACTCGCCGGAGTATCAGGCGGCCAGCGAGAGCTTCCCGGACGAAGGATAAAACAAAAGCGCCGCGGGCAAATACCTGCGGCGTTTTTGCGGATATGGGAGTTTGGAAGAGGAAAATCATTCAATCAGCCGGACGATGGGAGTTCGCCCCGCTTTCGATAAAAAAGTAACACAAGTATTGCTATTAGTAAAGAGAAAGATTATAATAACTGATATGAATATATTTAATATCAAGGAGGACGCCGCATGGACACCTCGAAAATAAGGGCCCTGCTGGCCGCGGCCGACATGGGCAGCATATCGAAGGCGGCGGAGGCGCTGGGCTATACGCAGTCGGCGGTGACGCACATGATGCGCTCGCTGGAGGACGAGGCCGGCTTCCCGCTGCTGCTGCGCGGCAACCGCGGCGTCAGCCTGACGCCGGACGGAGAGCGGCTCGCCCCGCTTTTCCGCGAGCTGGTGCATACCGACGACCGGCTGATGCAGGAGTTCGCCCTCACCCGCGGCGTCGAGCGCGGCGAGGTGCGCATCGGCACATATTCCTCCATCTCGCTGCACTGGATACCGCAGATACTCGAGGAGTTCCTCAAGCGCTACCCGAACATAGAGGTCGAGCTGCTGGAGGGCAACGCCGAGGAGATAGAGGAGTGGCTCTCCTCCGGGCGCATTGACATAGCCTACACCAGCCTGCGCCCCTATTTCACCTTCGACACGGTGAAGATACTCGACGACCCGATGTACGCGATACTGCCGCGCAGCCACCCGCGCGCGAAGGACAAGACCTTCCCCATCACCGCCTTCAAGGGCGAGAGCTTCCTCGTCTACGTCTCCGACACCCGGCCCGAGCTCGACATCAAGCAGGCCATGGACCAGGCCGGGGTCAGCATGAACGGCAGGTTCTCCTCCAACTTTGACATGACCATCCTCGCCATGGTCGAGCACAACCTGGGCGTCACGATACTGCCGAAGCTGATACTCGACGGGGCCAGCGCCAAGGTGGCCGCCATGCCCATAGATCCGCCGATAACCCGCAGCCTCGGCATGGCTGTGCGCAGCATGGCGGACGCCTCCCCGGCGATGAAGAGGTTCATGAGCTGCACCAAAGAGGTGCTGGGGATTGAGTGACCGCCGCCGTGGCTGTGATTGTTTCTTTAGGCGTATCCTTAAACTTAACCTATTCCCTGAGGGGCGCTTTCTTTTGCTGCGCCAAAAGAAAGCGTCCCTCAGACTCCCCGAAAGGAAAAGGCGCTTTGGCTGCTGCCGGTCGGGGGGTTGCGGTGCCACTGTCTGCCGCGTGGTGATTTGCGGGTTCCTACCAACGCACCAACGCTGGATGCGGGACGCAGCAGGGCGCTCAGCCGCGCCCGCCCGCGAGCCAACGTCGCGGCTGGGGTTGCGGGACGCTACGGGCTGATGGGGAGCAGTTGCAACCACCCTACCACTCTAGCTCTCCGCTCCGCGGCATCGCTACCGGGGTTGCTGGGGGGGTGTAAGCATGAACACGGGCCCGCTTACTGATTTGCGACGCCGTACCGGGGTCGCTGAGTGGCCCCGTCCCGCTGGCCATCACACCTTATAAACAATCACCGCCGCAACCCTTCGGCCATAGCCCAACGCCCACCGCTGTCAAACCACGTCCCGCACGCTCCCACCCCGCTCGCCGCTGCCGCGGCGTCTCTACCGGGGTTGCTGGCGGGCGCGGTGTACCGACGTGCCCCCGCTCGCCGCTGGCGCGGCATCGCTCCCGGGGTTGCTGGCGGTTGCTGGTTTTTGCCGGCCTTGTAGGGCGCACCGTCCCCGGTGCGCCATTCCCCCCGGGGTTGCTCACACCTCCCGGTTACGCAACCCACCGTAGGGGGCGGCGTCCTCGACGCCCCTTCCGTCGGACTACGGGGAACGTCCCGGGGCGGCTGCCGACACTGCACCTCACCGCCCGCGCTCCACACTTCACCACGCTGCATCTCGCTAACATCCTGCTAACATCGTTTTTTGAGCGGATATTAGCAAGCCTGTTTGCGCTCTCAGAATTCGGGTAACTCTACAAACTGCCCAATTATCCTAACTTTCACGCCTCAAACACGCCGCAGACTCGCTAATATCGCTTATATCGCCTTTATCCCCGTGTTTGGGGGGGTGCCCCGGATATGCGGCTTATGATATATACGTCAGGGGGATAACGTGTACATACACCACCCGGCGGTGCTTAGTCGGGCGCACCGTCCCCGGTGCGCCACTCTTACCGGCCTTGTCGCCGGGTTGTTGGTATGTACCCAACCGCCCCCTGTGCGCCATTGCTTACCTGTCTTGCAACCGGCTGCGGTCTTCCCACACCCCGTAGGGCGCACCGTCCCCGGTGCGCCATTGCTTTGCGGATTTGCTCACGCCTCCCGGTTACGCAAACAACCGTAGGGGGCGGCGTCCCCGACGCCCCTTCCGTCGGATGACGGACGACGTACCGGGTGGCAGCAATGCGCACGTACTGCTTAACACATAGCTGCCGCTAGTGTTTCGCTACCCACCCCGCCCCCAACAAGGGGGGCGCAAAGGCATACACATGCCTGTTTATTAACATGTAAAATGGGTGCTGGGGTGGGATAAGGGATAACAAAACCTCCGCCCCGCCCGCGCCGCCGGGGGGTCATATACAAGCGATTTTACGCCTCCACCCCCCCTCCGAGGGGGGTACCCCCCCAAACACGGGGATAAAGGCGATATTAGCGATATTAGCGAGTCTGCGACGTGTTTGAGGCGTAAAAGTTCGGATAATGCGGCAATATGCAGAGTTACCCGAATTCTGGGCGCGCAAACAGGCTTGCTAATATCCGCTCAAAAAACGATGTTAGCAGGATGTTAGCGAGATGTTTCCGCGATGCAGCGTGGTGAAGTGAGGGCGCGAGGGGTGGGCGTGGTGCGCCGACCCGGGAGGTTGCCCGTAGTCCAACGCAAGGGGCGTCGAGGACGCCGCCCCCTACGGCGGGGAGGAAGTCAGCAGGTGGTTGCAACCCCGAGAGGTAATGGCGCACCGAGGACGGTGCGCCCTACAAGGCCGGTAAAACCGGCACCCGGCAGCAAAACCGGGAAGCGGCGAGCGGCGTTGGTGCGTTTGGCGACGTGGTTTGACAGCGGTGGGCGTTGGGTTGTGGACGTAGGGTTGGTGCGCCGCCCGAGGGGTTTATCCGTCGTCCGGCGGAAGGGGCGTCGAGGACGCCGCCCCCTACGGCGGGGTGGAAGTCAGCAGCCGGTTGCAAGCCCGGTAGGTATACATGGCCGGCAAAAACCAGCAACCGCCAGCAACCCCGGTGCAAGCCGCGAAGCGGCGAGCTAGAGTGGTGGGTTGGTTGCTGAAACCTTCCCATCAGGCGGCAGCAAATTTGCAACCACAGCCGCGACGTTGGCTCGCGGGCGGGCGCGGCTGAGCGCCCTGTTTTGTCCCGCGACCAGCGTTGGTGCGTTGGTAACCACGCCGCAAGTCACCACGCGGCACCACGCCGCACCGCAACCCCCCGACCGGCAGCCGCCAAAGCGCCTTTTCCTTTCGGGGAGTCTGAGGGACGCTTTCTTTTGGCGCAGCAAAAGAAAGCGCCCCTCAGGAAGAAGGTTGAAGCTAAGGACAAGCCTTAGTAAGCAGCGCCAGCCAATGGGAGCGTCCCCTCTGGCAGCAGGCCGCAGCAGAAAACCGCCCCGGAAGAACCGCGATATTGTAAAGCTCGCTTGACATCCCCTCATGGCTATGTTATACTGCGTTTGGAAAGCCTGCTTTCCATCGGTGAGGTGAGCTAATGAAAAACCGGCTTGAAGAGCTCCGGCGCGCGCGCGGACTTAATCAGGAGGAGCTGGCGCGGGCACTGCGCGTATCGCGCCAGACGATAGGCTCGCTGGAAAACGGGCGCTACAACCCGTCCATAACGCTGGCCTTCAGGATAGCGCGCTACTTCGGACTCAGCATCGAGGAGGTCTTTATCTATGAAGACGAACAGGACTAGGCTCTGGTATCTCGGCTACGCGGCCTGCGCTGTACTGCTGCTGCTCATCGCCTTCGCGGATTTCCCCCGGAGCGTCGACATTGGTCTCGCCTGCGCCTTCGGCGCGGTCTTCGGCGTGAGCTATGTGGAGCTCTGGTACGATAAACAGGTGAAAAAGGACGAAAACTTCGAAATTGAGCTCGAGGACGAACGAAACGTGCAGATTAAATACCGCGCGGGCTATCTCGCCAGCGGCATAGACATGGCCCTCTTCGGCCTCGCGACCGTGGTTTTCATCATTATGGGCTACGCCCTCCCCGCCATAGTTACCGGCGTCATGCTCGCCGCGCAGCCGGTGATACTGATTGTGGCCAGCAATGTTATAGAGAAGAAAATATAGCGCGGCGGCGAGCCAATCTGGCAAAAGGAGGCCACACCATGCCACTGAGAATAAGGGCCCTGCCCTGCCTGCCCTGGGACTTTACGGCGCTGGAGGACTGGGCCAATTCGCTCGCCCGTGAGCAGCTCGAGATACGGCGCATATCGCGCGCGCTGCCCTTTCTGGCGCTGCTAGGCGAGGGTCCCGGCGGGTCTTACACGCTCGCGCGCCCCCGCCGGAGGCAAAACGGCGCGTACCGCTGCCGCGTGCCCTGGATGGACGCGCTCATAGTCCGCGGGCGCAGCGAGGGAAAATACTCCTACGGCGGCGCGAGGCGGCGCGCGCTCAACCTGCTCGCCGCGCTCGTATTCATAATATACTCCGCCCTCGTGCTCACGATAGGCGACACGGCGAGGGGCCTCGCATGGCTCTTCGGCGAGGGCGAGTTAAGTGCCGTTTCCGGCCTTTTATCTGCGCTGAACGGCGTATTCGCGCTGGTTTCCGCACTTTCCGTGCTTATTTGCCTCGTCCTCACCGTGCGCGTAAAATATAACCGCGCCTGCCGCGCGGCCTTTGCGCTCAGCTTCGTCTCGCTCTGGCTGTGGCTAATCCTGCGCGCCGTGATGCTGATACATTCGCCGATATAAAACAGCCCGGAACACAAGGTTCCGGGCATTTTTCATACCTTTTCGTCCTGTTCTATTTGTATCAGCTGCCAGATGCGGCTCTCGGAATACATGCAGGCGTAGACGCTGCGCATGACGCTCCTGACCGCGGGGGCGATGTCCTTCGCGCCGGCGAGGGGCAGGTACATGAGCCGCGACTCGCGCCCGCCGAGGACGTAGCGGCAGTCCACGTCGGCGTAGCCGTTGCGCCGGTAGAAGGCGTTGAGCTTGCGCGCCTTCTCGAGCGCGGGGTACTCGGTGACCTCGAGCACAATGCCCGACCAGTTCGCGTAATACTCGCGGATGAGGGTCAGAAACTGCCCTCCTATACCCCCTCCGCGTATATGCGGGTAGACGCTCAGCCAGCCCAGCAGCACATAGCCGGTGAGGCGGCTTTTGAGCACGAGGGCGTAGCCGCACTCGGCGTTC
>CALWYR010000132.1 GCA_944385805.1 uncultured Oscillospiraceae bacterium | reverse complement strand
GGTAAAAGCATGCAGGAACTCAAACTCACGCAGGAATGGGACAAGGTGTTCCCTCAAAACGAAAAGGCCGTCCACACAAAGGCGGCTTTCCACAACCGCTACGGCATAACCCTGGCCGCCGACGTCTATGCGCCCCAGGGAGGCGCGGCCCCCTTTTCGGCGATAGCCGTGTGCGGGCCCTTCGGCGCCGTCAAGGAGCAGAGCTCCGGGCTGTACGCGCAGGAGCTGGCCGCGCGGGGCTTCCTCACCATGGCCTTTGACCCCAGCTTCACCGGCGAGAGCGGCGGCGAGCCGCGCCGCATGGCCTCCCCGGACATCAACACCGAGGACTTCCAGGCCGCGGTGGACTATCTCTCCACGAGGCCGGACGTCGACCCTGAGCGCATAGGCATCCTCGGGATATGCGGCTGGGGCGGCATGGCGCTCAACGCCGCGGCGCTGGATACGCGCATCAAGGCCACGGTCGCGAGCACGATGTACGACATGGCCCGCGTGGGCGCGAAGGGCTACTTCGACGCCGCCGACAGCGAGTCTGCGCGGCACGAGCTGCGCGAGATGTACAGCGCCCAGCGCACGGAGGACTATAAGAGCGGCGAATATAAGCGCGCCGGCGGCGTCGTCGACCCGCTGCCCGAGGACGCGCCCTTCTTTGTCAAGGACTACCACGACTACTACAAGACCCCTCGCGGCTATCATCCGCGCAGCCTCAACTCCAACGAGGGCTGGAACGTCATTGGCACGATGAGCTTCATGAACCAGCCCATAAACACCTACACGAACGAGATCCGCTCCGCCGTCCTCATCATGCACGGCGAAAAGGCGCACAGCTGCTATCTCGGCCGCGACGCCTTCGCGCACATGCTGGACGGCAACCCCGTGCCCGGGAACAAGGAGCTGCTGATAATCCCCGGCGCGGTGCACACCGACCTCTACGACCGCCTCGACGTCATACCCTTCGACAGGCTCGAGAGCTTCTATAAGGAGAATCTGAAATGAAAAAGCTGCTGGTCATATCCTCCAGCTTCCGCGAGGGAAGCAACTCCGAGCTGCTCGCGCGCGAGTTCA
Source organism: uncultured Oscillospiraceae bacterium (assembly GCA_944385805.1). GTDB lineage: Bacteria > Bacillota > Clostridia > Oscillospirales > Oscillospiraceae > Scatomorpha. The sequence continues at coordinate 8,647 of CALWYR010000132.1, read as the reverse complement.
TGCGCGGCGCGGTTGAGGCCGGGAACGAGGCGGAATTCATCACGCTCAGGGGCAAAAAGCTCGGCTTCTGCCTCGGCTGCCTCGCCTGCCAGCGCGCGCAGGACGGGCACTGCGTCCAGCGCGACGACGCCGACGCGACAGCGCAGAAAATGAAGGACGCGGACGTCCTCTGCTTCGCGACGCCCATATACTACTACGGCGTCTCCGGCCAGCTCAAGACCATGCTCGACCGCGCGAACCCGCTGTTCCCCATAGACTACGCCTTCCGCGAGGTGTACGTCATGAGCTCCTGCGCCGAGGACGAGAGCGCCGCGGCGAGGGCGGTGGACTGCGTGCAGGGCTGGGTGGACTGCTTTGAAAACGCGCGCCTCGCCGGGAGCCTCTGCTGCGGCGAGGGCGACGAGCCCGGCTGCGTCAGGGAGCGCGCGGAGCTCATGGCCGGGGCCTACGCCCTCGGCGCGGCGATATGAGGGCCGCGTTCGACCTCGCCTCCGGCGAGAAGGGCCGCGCGCCGGTCATCAGGCTCTCGAGCGGCTATGACATGCCCGTGCTCGGCCTCGGCACCTACAGCCTGCGCGGGAAGACCTGCGTGAACAGCGTCCGCGCGGCACTCGAGCTCGGATATCGCATGATAGACACGGCCACCTACTACGGCAACGAGTGCGAGGTGGGCCGGGCCGTCCGTGAGAGCGGCCTGCCGCGCGAGGAGATTTTCGTCACCACGAAGCTCTATCCCAGCGAGTTCGGCCGCGCGGAGCGCGCGCTCGACGAGGCGCTCTCCAGGCTGGACATAGGCTACGCCGACCTCGTGCTGCTGCACCACCCCGGCCCGGGCGAGGCGGAGGCCTACGCGGCCATAGAGCGCGCGATCGCCGCCGGGCGGGTGCGCTCCGTGGGCGTCTCCTGCTATTACGTCCGCGAGATAGACGCCTTCCTCCCTAGCGCGAAGACCCCGCCAGCGCTGGTGCAGAACGAGCTGCACCCCTACTATCAGGACTGCGGCCCCACGGCGCATATACAGTCCCTCGGCATACCCGTCCAGGCCTGGTATCCCCTCGGCGGCCGCGGCTGGGCGCACAAGCTGCTCGCCGACGGCGTCCTCGCGGACATAGCCGCCGCCCACGGAAAGAGCGCCGCCCAGGTCGTCCTGCGCTGGGAGTTACAGCGCGGCGTGCTGACCATGCCCGGCCCGAGCAACCCCGCGTACATGGCCGAAAACCTCGCCGTCTTCGATTTCGAGCTGAGCGGCAAGGAGATGGCGCGCATCGCCGCCCTCGACAGGGGCGAGAAGCACGACTGGTATTGAGCGATAAGTTGACATAAAAAGCCCTCCGTCCGGATTCCGGACGGAGGGCTTCGCCTTGCGTTACTTCAGCTTAAATAGCCGCGCGGAGGCGGGCGGGACGCTGAGCTTTACGAGGCCCTCGGCCACGGCGCACTCCTCGCCCGTGAGCAGGCAGACGCCGCCGGTGAGGCCAAGGGCGCGCAGGCCGTCGAGCTCGGAGGAGCTGAGGCCGGTGTTGTCGAGCCAGAGGTCGATGACTATCTCCCTCGTCTCGCCGCCGCGGTTGACCACGGCGAGGACAGCCCCGTCCTGCGCCGCGCCGCCGAAGCAGTCGCGCCCGCCGCTCACGCAGCGCAGCACGGCCAGCACGTCGGCCTGGGGCGAGAAGATGGCGACCGCGCCGCAGCTGAGCGCGTCGTTTTCGCGCCTGGCCCGGCCAAGGGTCCGGTACCACTCCACCAGCGGGCGCTTGCCCATAGTGAAGGGCGCGCGGTTGAAGGGGTCGAGCATACCGTTCATGCCCGTCTCGTCGCCGTAATAGACGCTGGGCACGCCGGGGAGGGCGAACTGCAGCACGGCGGCCAGCTTCTGCATGGCGGCGCCGCGCTCGTCCTGGCTGTCGCTGACAATGAAGCGCGCCTGCTGCTCGCGGGTCATGCCGCGAGCGTCAAGCCTGGTGGCGAGGGACGTGCGCGCACGTTCCACGTCGTGCGAGCTGAGCAGGTTCATGAGCGCGTAGTACATGGGCAGGGGGTAGTTGAGGCGCTGGCTTATGAGGAAGCCCTTGAGCGCCCAGGCGTCCGAGCGGAAGCAGAAGAAGTCGAGCATGGCGCTGCGGAAGGGGTAGTTCATCACGGTGTCCAGCGCGCCGCCGAGGGCGTATTTGCGCCGCGAGCCGTAGCTGAACTTGGTTATCGCGTCCTCCCAGACCTCGCCGAGCACGACGGCGTCGGGCTTTTCGGACTTGACGGCCTTGCGGATGAGGGCGAGGCTGTCGTCAGGCAGCTCGTCGGCCACGTCCAGCCGCCAGCCAGCCGCGCCGCGGCGCAGCCAGGTCTTTACCACGCTGTCCTCGCCGGTAATCACGAGCTTTTCCCAACCGGGGTCGTGCTCGTTGACCTCGGGCAGGTCGGGGAAGTTCCACCAGCAGCGGTACTCGTTCGGCCACTTACGGAAGCCGTACCAGCTGTAGAAGGGCGAGCGGCTGCCGGCGTTGTAGGCCCCGTCGGAGCGGTAGTGGTTGTCGCGGTTGAAGTAGATGCTGTCAGCGCCGGTGTGGGAGTAGACGCCGTCGAGCATTATGCGTATTCCGTGCTCGCCGGCCGCCGCGCACAGGCGCTCGAAGTCCTCGACCGAGCCGAGGATGGGGTCGGGCTGCATGTAGTCGCCGGCGTCGTAGCGGTGGTTGCTGCGCGCCTCGACAATCGGGTTGAGGTAGATAACGCCCACGCCGAGGCTCTCGAGGTAGCCTAGCTTTTCCTCGATGCCGCGGAAGGTGCCGCCGAAGAAGTCGAGCGGGAAGTAGAAGCCCTCCGTGCTGTTGGGCTGCCAGTCCACGCTCTCGTCCCAGTCCTCGTGGTACTTGACCTGGCGGCCCATGGCGATGTGGCGCTCTACGCCGCGGCGGGCGGTGCCGCTGCCGTCGCGGGCGAAGCGGTCGGGGAAAATCTGGTACATGACGCTGCGGCGGAACCACTCGGGGGTCTCGAAGCCGCGCTCATGTACGGTGAGGCGGAAGCCCTCGCCGCGCGTGCTCATCAGCTGGCCGAAGCGCCCGCCATAGGCCGCGCAGAGCCAGAGCTCCCCGCTCTCGAGCGTGAGGCGGAAGCTGTACCAGAGCGCCGCGGGCGTCTCCGGGACGGAGATTGTGGCGGCCCAGTCGCCGCCCTCGGGCACCATGTCGTATTTGAGCTCGAGCCCGTCGTCGCCGGAGACGATGAGCTCGGCGCTCTTCACCGCCGCGCGCCCGTCGGAGAAGGCGAGACGCAGCGTCGAGAGCGCGGGCACGGCGCCGAGAGGGCAGTGGCAGCGCTCACGGGCCGGGTCGTGGGTGATGTAGGGTGTAAGTTCGCTGACTATCATAGCTCCGCAAATTTGGCCGGCTCGAGCGTATACAGCGCGCGCAGCGGCCCCGCCAGCTCCTCCTTGGTACAGAATACGCGCGAGCACAGCGAGGCGGCGAGCATGGTGAAGTCGGCTTCGCCGTCGCGCACGATGGCGCTCTCGCCAATGCGCAGCCAGTCGCCGGGCCACTTGTCCCACAGGCGCTGGCAGTGCCGGTCGTTGATGGCGTTTATAAGGGTGACGTCGCGCATCTGCAGCGCCTCCACCGCCGCGAGCGGCACGGGCGCGCCAACGCGCAGGGCGGGCAGGCGCAGCGTGAAGCAGTCGCCGGCAATGGTCAGCGCCTCCTCCCAGGCGGCGCGCTTTTCGTCCAGCAGCACGCGCAGCAGCTCAATGAGAGCGATGCCCTCGGCCCCGCCGCTGAGCTCCTGACGGAAGGTGGCCGGCAGGGTGCGCCAGTCTGGGTTGTCCTCCAGCGCCCGCTGTACGAGCGCCGCGGCGCGGAAGTAGGCGCCTGAGAGCGGGGAGATGGCCCCGGAGTTGAGCCGCATGGCGAGCTCAAGGCACTTGGCGAGCTGGTTGTAGCCGGCCTTGACGTCGCCGGCGCGCTGCGGCTCGGGGGCCTCGGCGCGAAGCTCGTCCCCGTCACCCTCGGCCAGCACGGCGGTGCGTCCGGAGTAGCTGACCTCGAGGCCACGCTCCGTCCACAGCTCATGGGCCGTGCCGCCGAAATATACTATTGTCTTTCTCTTTTCCCCCATAGTCTCAAAGCATGTCGATGTAGAGCCTGGCGTAATCCTCGGCGGAGCGGGAGAAGCTGAAGTCCTCGCTCATCGCGCTGCGCTGGAGTGCCAGCCAGGCCTCCGGTTGGTTGCGGTACACGCCGCAGGCCATCTCCACGGTGGCCTTCATCTCGTGGGCGTTGTAGTTGGCGAAGGAGAAGCCGTTGCCCTCGCCGGTGTACTGGTTGTAGGGCCGCACGGTGTCGCGCAGGCCGCCGGTCTCGCGCACTATGGGCAGGGTGCCGTAGCGCATGGCTATCATCTGCGACAGGCCGCAGGGCTCAAAGCGGCTGGGCATCAGCAGCATGTCCGCGCCGGCGTAGACGCGGTGGCTGAGCTCCTCGTTGTAGCCGATGTAGGCGCAGACGCGCCCGCGGTGGCGCGACTCGGCCTCGCGCATGAACTGCTCGTAGCCGCGCTCGCCGCTGCCCAGCAGCATGAAGCAGATGTCAAAGGACATCATCTCGTCGAGCACGCGCTCGATGAGGTCGAAGCCCTTCTGCGGGGTCATGCGCGTGACCATGGCGACGAGCGGGGTGCGCGCTCCGGCCTGCAGGCCCATCTCCCGCATCAGCGATTCCTTGCAGACCTGCTTGCCCTTTAGGTGGCCCTTGTCGAAGGTCTTGGGTATGAGCTTGTCGGAGAAGGGGTTGAAGACCTTCGTATCTATGCCGTTGATGATGCCGGAGAGCTGGTGGCGCCGGGCGGAGAGGATGCCGTCGAGGCCCTCGCCGTAGTAGGGCGTGCATATTTCCTCGGCGTAGCTGGGGCTCACGGTGCTTAGGCGGTCGGCAAAGACGCAGCCGCCCTTGAGGAAAGCGCCGCAGCCGTTGAGCTCCATGAACTCGCTCGTGAAATAGCGGTCCTCCACGCGCAGCAGGTCGCGGAAGAAGTCAAAGCCGAACTTGCCCTGATAGGCGATGTTGTGTATCGTGAGCAGGGTCTTCATGCGCCCGTGGACATAGTAGCCGTACTGCGTGCGAAGCAGCATCGGTATCATGGCCGTGTGCCAGTCGTTGCAGTGGAGCACGTCGGGGAAGAAGCCGAGGTTGGGGATGGCGTCGAGCACGGCGCGGGTGAAGAAGGCGTACTGCTCGCCCTCGGGCACGCCGCCGCGGTAGATGCGGTCGCCGAAGTAGTACTCGTTGTCCACCAGGTAGATGGTGACGCCGTCTAGCACCAGCCGCTCGATGCCGCAGTACTGGCTGCGCCAGCCGAGGTCGACCGAGAAGCTGAACATGTGCTCCACCCGGTCGCTGTACTTGTCCTTGACGCAGCGGTGGTAGGGCGTTATCACGCGGGCGTCTATGCCCAGCGCGGCGAGGCTCTTGGGCAGGGTGCCGACCACGTCGGCCAGGCCGCCGGTCTTGGAAATGGGGGCGCACTCGGCGCTCACGAGAAGCACGCTGGGAAGGCGGTCGCGGCCCTTGTCGGCAAGGGCCTGCTGGAATTCGCGTTTCATATCAGATCATCCTTTCGCAGGCGGGGCGGGGGAGGGCCCGCCCCGGGGCGGCGCGTCACTTGGAGGATTTCTTCACCGCCGCCTTCCTGGCCGCGGGCTTTTTGGCGGCCTGGCTCTTGCGGCGCACGGGCGCGGGCTTGCTGGGCGTGAAGCGGAAGTACACGCAGCTCATGGGCGGGAGCGTTATCTCCGCCGAGTAGGCGAAGTCCATGAAAGGCCGCTTGTGCGCGCGTATCTCGGGGATGTTGAGCACGCCGCCGCCGCCGTACTTGGCGTCGTCGGAGTTGATTATCTCGCGCAGCACGCCGGGCTTGGGCAGGCCTATCACGAAGCCGTCGTAGCGCACGGGCGTGAAGTTGAGCGCGCAGACGATGTAGCTGCCGCGGGACATGCGCATGAAGGCGACGGAGGAGCGCTGCGCGTCGTCGACGTTGAGCCACTGGAAGCCGTCCCAGCTGTCGTCGATGCGGTACATGGCGGGAGTGCTCTCATAAATGCGGCCCAGGTCGCGGAAGTAGCGGCGCATGGCGTCGTGTATCGGGTAGTCGAGCAGGCTCCAGTCGAGCTGCTGCTGGTAGTTCCACTCGATGAACTGCGCGAACTCGCCGCCCATGAAGTTGAGCTTCTTGCCCGGGTGGGCGAACTGGTAGCCGTAGAGCGCGCGCAGCGAGGCGAACTTGGTCTCGTAGTCGCCCCACATCTTGTTGACCATGCTGGCCTTGCCGTGGACGACCTCGTCGTGGCTGTAGGCGAGGATGAAGTTCTCCGAGTAGGCGTACATCATCGAGAAGGTGATGCGGCTGTGGTTGTTGGAGCGGAAGTAGGGGTCCATGGCCATGTAGTCGAGCGTGTCGTGCATGAAGCCCATGTCCCACTTGAAGGTGAAGCCGAGTCCGCCGACGTCGGGCGGGCGGCTCACGAGCGGGAAGGCCGTGCTCTCCTCGGCTATGGTCATGGCGCCGGGGTAGGCGCTAAGGACGGTGGTGTTGAGCTTGCGCAGGAAGTCCACCGCGCCATAGTTGATGTTGCCGCCGTCCTTGTTCGGCGTCCACTCTCCGCCGCGCCGGCCGTAGTCGAGGTAGAGCATGCTGCTGACCGCGTCCACGCGGATGCCGTCGACGTGGTATTTGTCGAAGAAGAACATGGCGCTGCTGATGAGGAAGCTCTGCACCTGCGGCTTGCCGTAGTCGAAAATCATCGTGCCCCAGTCGGGGTGCTCGGCCATGCGGCGCTCGCTGCACTCGTAGCAGGGCGTGCCGTCAAAGAGCCTCAGCCCGTGCTCGTCGCGGGGGAAATGCGCGGGCACGAAGTCGATTATGACGCCGATGCCCTCGCTGTGGAGCTTGTCCACGAAGTACATGAAGTCCTGCGGCGTGCCGTAGCGGCTGGTGGGGGCGTAGTAGCCCGTGACCTGATAGCCCCAGGAGCCCTCGAAGGGGTACTCGGTTATCGGCATCAGCTCTACGTGGGTGAAGCGCATTTTGCGGCAGTAGTCGGCGAGCCGGTCGGCCACCTCGCGGTAGTTGGGGAAGGTCTCGTCGTCGCGCTTGCGCCAGGAGCCCATGTGGACCTCGTAGATGTTGATGGGGGAGTGGAGGGCGTCATAGCCGCGGCGCGCGCGCATGTACTCCCCGTCGCCCCACTCGTAGCCCTCTATGTCCCAGACCTTGCTGCCGGTGGCCGGGCCGGTCTCGGCGTGCAGAGCGAAGGGGTCGGCCTTGAGGACGACGGAGCCGTCCGCGCCGGTGACGCGGAACTTGTATATGTCGCCGTTTTTCACGTTGGGGAGGAAGGCGCACCAGACCCCGTCCTCGCGCCTTACCATGGGGGCGGACGCGCCGTCCCAGCCGTTGAAGTCGCCGACGACGCTCACCTCCTTCGCGTTGGGGGCCCATACCAAGAAGCGGTGCAGCCCCAGCTCGGGTATGTACTTGCAGGTGAAGGCATCGTATGCCCGCTGGGCTCCGCCGGTGTTGAAGAGCCAGATGTCGTCGTTGGAGACGAATTTTGCTGCGAGTTCTCTCTGTTCCATAGTTTAGCCTCCTGTTTGCGCGGGGCCACTGGAGCGACCCGTCTCTGATGATATTATACAATTTTTCCAGAACGAATTAAAGTATTTTTTCACGGAAAGTGTTTTGACTTCTGAATTTCATTATAATATAATATTTTCAGGCGTGCAACCGCCAAAAATTCAAGTTTGGGGGCCTTAAAATGACAAATACCAAGCAGCCTTTTGTCACGGCCGCGCAGTTGGAGGAGCTCTGCAGCAAATATCCCACGCCCTTTCACCTCTACGACGCGCAGGGCATAAGGGAAAACGCGCGCCGCGTCAACGCCGCCTTCGCCTGGAATAGGGGCTACAGGGAGTATTTCGCCGTCAAGGCGACGCCCACCCCCGCCATCATGCAGCTGCTGCGCGCGGAGGGCTGCGGCATGGACTGCTCGAGCCTCACCGAGCTCATGCTCTGCGAGAGGCTGGGCATAAGGGGAGAGGAGATAATGTTCTCCTCGAACGACACGCCGGCCGAGGAGTTCGCCCTGGCGGCCAGGCAGGGCGCGACCATCAACTTTGACGACATCAGCCACATCCCCTTCTATATAGAGAACGTCGGCCCCGTGCCGGAGACTGTCTGCTGCCGCTACAATCCCGGCGGCAAGTTTTCCATCGCCAACCGCATAATGGACAACCCCGGCGAGGCCAAGTACGGCATGACGCACGAGCAGATAATAGACGCCTACCGCATGCTGCTCGCCGCTGGGGCGAAGCACCTGGGCATCCACGCCTTCCTCGCCTCCAATACCACCAGCGAGGCCTATTACCCGGAGCTCGCCGCCCAGCTCTTCCGCCTGGCCGTGGAGCTGCACGAGGAGACCGGCGCGCACGTCGCCTTCGTCAACCTCTCCGGCGGCGTGGGCATACCCTACCGCCCCGGCGAGCCGATGCCGGACATCGCCGTCATCGGCGAGGGCGTGCGCCGCGTGTACGAGCAGATACTGGTCCCCGCCGGCATGGGCGACGTGCGCATTTTCACGGAGATGGGCCGCTATATGCTC